>CAJZFM010000237.1 GCA_915070235.1 uncultured Capnocytophaga sp.
AGCCGTAAGCGAAGTAGAACACGCCTTTTTTAAGTCCCAACATAGGGCCTATGCTAAGGGGCTTGAACACTTGGTCGTTGATAAGGCGTACTGTGGCTCCTGCCCAGTAATAGTCCTCGTAATCAAACCAGCGGAACTTCACATTCACATCGGTAATGGAACGACCATCTCCCTCCAAGTATTGGATAAAGGTTGAAGGCTCCAACTCCCAGTTGCTATTAGGGTCTTTCTTATAACGATAACCCACATACAAGTTGTAGTTTCTTAGGTTCGTAGGCTCCTTAATATCAAACATCTCCTTGCTCTTGTTTAGGATATTGGTCGCCGAAAGACTCGCAAATATCCCCTTGTAGCGGTAAAGTACCCCTACCTCAAAGTTATGGTTGATCATAGAACGATTGTCCGTTACCCCCAAGTCCGCCATTGGACGACCCGCATCGGTGAACTTGTCTATGTCTATACGGAACGAATTGACAATATACGAGATACCAAACGAGATAAAATGACTGTCATAGCTATCCAATGTCAAGTGGTGAGAGAAAGTAAACTTCCCCCCCATCTGCTTGGTGTAACCATTGCGGTCATTGTACAAGGACAAGCCTAAACCACTGCGGTTACCCAATCGCATATCTCCCGATAAGCTCTGGTAGTCAGGCGCTTCCTTGATACCTACCCACTGGCTGGTAGCCGATAGGCGTACTCGTACATTGTTCCCTATACCCGCATAGGTGGGCATAATCAAAAATTCACTGTCGGCTAAGTACTGATTCCCCGCAGGTAATTGCAATTCTTGCCCAATCACACTCGGCATGCCTAATAGCACACATATGTATAACGCTAGTTTTTTCATTATTCCTTTTTTATTTCTTTTAGTTGTCAATGGTCTATGGTTAGTAGTTAGTAGTCAGTGGTTAGTGATTAGGGTTAGATACCAATCTCTAACAACTAATCACTAATCACTAACAACTAATCTCTATTACCTAAATAGTGTAAAGTGTCCCTTGAACTCTCTTTGGTCATCTTCCTCACCTAAGGTGATGATGTACCAATAGTCGCCCGTTGGTAAGGCCTTGCCATTGTAATTACCATCCCATGTCTCTCCACGAGAAAGTTCCTTGAGCAAGCGACCATAACGGTCATAGATCTGAGTGAGAATATTTGGATACTGCTGCGTATTGCGTGGCGACCAAGTATCGTTCTCTCCATCTCCGTTTGGCGTGAAGAAGCGTGGTATGTCTATATCTATATACTCTACATAGAACACCTCCTGAGCCGTACAGCCCTTGCTGTCTTCTACCTTCGCTTCTATTCGCTTCTTGGGCTTGTTATCGCTCGGATCTACACCCTCTGGGTCTTGTACCCTTACGATATAAGTGCCCTCATTGCCCTTATGTACTCCATTGAAGTAGAATACATAATCTGGCACCCCATTCTTTCCTAAGAGTCTAAGCTCATTGATGTCTGGAACAGTAGATGGGTCTTTTATCAAGCTAAGTTTCTCTACCACTGGGATTACCACTGGATTGGTTTCTCCCTCACAAGTGGTGGCCGCATCGTTATAGTAAAGCTTAATGGTCTGTGGCAAGGACGATGGTCTCACACTGGCATGACTGCGGTTGATTCTAACCTCTGCCCCTTGTCCTGAGCCTGTAGCAAAGGCATGGCGCGTTGTTCCTCCGTCAAAGGAGTACTGCATCTTGCTATAATCCACCGTAGCATCATCAAAGGTAATGACCACATTGCCATCATAAGCATTATCCGTACATGTATCCTCATAAGAGGCTTTTACCTCCAAGTTCGGCGCTGCCGTTAAGGCAAACTTATCAGAGGCTCCTGGACACTGCTTGCCGTCGGTGGCTCTTACACGATAGTTCACCCCTGGGGTCAATCCATTGATCGTATAAGGCAACATATTAGCCCTTACATCAGGGAAGGTCTTCACTACCGCATCCTTATCTATATCCACCAAGTCTAAACTATACACAAGCTCTGCTGGCGTACCCGTTGGTGTTCCTCCTGTTACATTTACCTTCACATAACCTAAGTCTCCGTAGCATACCAAAGCCGATGCATCTGTCTTAGTTACCTTTATCTCTGGTGGGTTGGCTATGGTAAATTGTTGTTCCTTAGTACAGTTCCAACGGTCTCTCACCACTAAGGTATAGTTACCCGCTGGTAAGTTAAAGAACTCATTGCTTACCTGCAACGGACGTATCGCACCTCTTTCTGAGTGGTACAACTCGTAATAGTAAGTGGTCTTAGGTTGCGCTGCCGTTGGGTCATCATATGCCCCACCGCGTGCATTCTCTATCTTGATATAAGCGTCTTCCACTCCCTTACATGATACCATTGGGATCACTGGTGGATCATAGTCTATAGGATCTGGTTTTACCACATCTTTCACCACTTGAGTGAAGGTCTTATCACAACCCCATTTGTCTTCCACACGTATATCAAAGATCGCTCCTGGGGCATCCGCTCCTGGCACTCCTGTGAAGAGCCAACGGTTATATACCTCTTCAGCTGTTTGGGTATGACCATTATCTCCTGTTATAGTAACCTTATACGGAGCTACTCCTCCTACTACCTCTACAGAGATTTCTCCACTGCCCGTAGCACTACAATCATCTGGTACCTTGAGCTTACCTGTTACCGCTATAGGCTGGTCTGCCTGACGGATCGTAAAGTTCGCTGGTATCTTCGTTACACAGCCTGTACTTGTGGATTTGGCTTCCGCCGTATAGGCTCCATATGGCAAGGACGTAAACCTTACGGTATTCTGTCCTGCAGGTGCATTCACTGTCTGGTTATAGGAAGAATCTGTAATACCCTTGATTGTTACATCAAATCCTTGAGTGGCCTGATCTACTCCTCCACTATTGCTCAAATCTAAGTCGGCTAAGGTAAAGGTGATCTCTCCATTATTGTCTCCATAACACTTCACTGGTTTTTCCAAGGTCGCTGTCAAAGAGAACGTATTTGGATCTTGTACCTTATAGGACTCTCCATAAACCACACAACCTGTCTCCTCATTGGTAGCCACTACAGCGTAGTTACCCATTGGCACATTGTCAAAGGTGTGGGTCACACTGGTGGCACCTGCCGCTGCCGTTACCATCTGGCTTTGGTGAGAGCCGTTAGCTGCATTTCTCAAGGACAAACTAATGCGTACATCCTTGGTAGGTGCTGGAGCTATGTTGGCCGTTACCGTTACCTTTTCTCCATCATTACATGTGATATCCTGCGCTTCAACAGCCGTTACATCTTTCACTTTCACAAACGGATCTATCTCCTTATCGGCTGGGAAGGCAAAGTCTTTCACCGCACAAGTGTATTGAGCATCTTCTACTCGTAAGGTGTAGGCGCCTCCTGTCTCATCATCTATGCTAAACTCAGGGGTCAAGAGGTCTATATTACCCGTCACTGGAGTTCCTCCCTTGAGCAAGGTAAAGCGATATACACCACTACCTCCTGTTATTGCCGTGATTGGCAACTTAAGCTTGGCTACCAACTCTTGGTCTGCACTACACTTAAACTGAATAGCTTCTGACTGATCCATATCCGCCTTGATCTCTTTCACTCCGTAGATCTTCACTTCTGTAGTGGCCTTACATTCGTTCTGACCCTCTACCTCTATAGTGTAGATCACCCCTCGTACATGTCCGTAAAGTCCCTTAACTGTGATCTTACGTCCTGATGGATCTATTGTTATCTTACCATTGCTGGCTGTAACACCTGTATAAGGCGTCATAGAA
>CAJZFM010000238.1 GCA_915070235.1 uncultured Capnocytophaga sp.
TTTTTCATAACCTACCTCCTTGATTTTCGTATCATATACACTGCCAATAGGGCGAACATAGCATTGGGTATAATCACCGCCATAAGGGGGGTAATCCCTGACTTCTCCGCCATGATTCCAAAGACACGCTCAAAGAACACGTAAGAGAACCCGATGAGCACCCCAAAGGCCAGATTGACTCCCATACCGCCTCGCTTCTTAACCGAGGAAACCGCAACTCCTATGACTGTCAATATAAATACATTGAATATCGCTGCCCAACGGCGGTAATATACCAGCTCATAGATACGGATATTGGGCGAACCCTTTTGGCGCTCTTGGGCAATAAACTTGTTTAGCTCAAAGAAATTCTTCGTCTCAGCAGCGTATTCTATCGGAAGCAAGTCGGTAGTTTTGAAGTTGAGCAAGGTATCCTTCTGATAGGCCTGCTCATAGATATCGTCTAACTCCCCTACCTTGCGATGGGTATAATTATAGAGCTCATAGGTCTTTACACTATCCTTCTCTACCCATTTAATGGTGGAAGCCGTAATCTTGTCCGTTAGGGTAAGACCATTAAACCGCTCTAAGACAAAGTTATCTCCTTCATTCTTATTAGCATCAAAATCACTGACATAGATATATTCGTTGTCATTAATCTGGTTAAAGAGGTTATTCCCTTTAGAATACAAGCCAGGGGAGAGATACGTACCGTAGAACTCATTGTACACCCCACTGGAGTAAGGCACCACAAACATTCCCATCACCAGTACGAAAGCCGAAAGTATGGTCGCCCCAAAGAAATAAGGGCGCAAGAAACGGTTGTAGGAAATCCCCGAACTAAGCATAGCTACAATCTCCGTCTTCTCGGCCAGCTTGGAGGTGAACCATATCACCGAGAGGAAGAGGAGGATCGGATAAAGAATGTTGGCAAAATGCACCACAAAGTTGGCATAATACTTCAAAATCGCCTCGGTGGGGGCATTGTTCTCTGTCATCTTCTGGTTTTTCTCGGCGAAATCCACCAAAATCCCGATGGGGATAAACATCAGGAAGAGGGCGGAGTACGTCATGAAATAACGCTTGAGTATGTATTGGTCAATTATTTTCATTCCTTGAGTAAAGTTTCGCTGAGATTACAAACGGTTATTCATCTGGCTGACCATTTGGTTTTTCCACTGGGAGAAATCACCTTGCAAGATATGCTTTCTTGCCTCACGCACCAACCAAAGGTAGAAGCCCAAGTTGTGAATGGAGGCAATTTGCTTCCCTAAGAACTCCTCGGCAGCAAAGAGATGGCGCAGGTAAGCCTTGGTATAGTAAGTATCTACAAAGGTATAACCATTTTCGTCAATGGGAGAAAAATCGTTTTCCCACTTTTTATTTTTTATATTAATAGTGCCATGAGCGGTGAAGAGCATGCCATTGCGTGCATTGCGGGTTGGCATCACACAGTCAAACATATCCACTCCTAAGGCAATATTCTCCAAGATATTGATAGGCGTACCCACCCCCATAAGGTATCGAGGCTTATCCTTAGGGAGAATATCGCAAACCAGCTCGGTAATCTCGTACATCTTCTCGGCTGGTTCTCCTACCGAGAGCCCACCTATAGCATTTCCATCAGCCCCTTTGGAGGCGATATATTCGGCAGAGGCACGGCGCAAGTCAGGATATACAGACCCTTGTACAATAGGGAAAAGAGACTGATTATATCCATACTTAGGTGTATTCTCCTGAAGGTAGCTTATACAACGGTCTAACCAGCGATGGGTCATGTGCATAGAGCGCTTAGCATAAGCATATTCGCAAGGATAGGGGGTGCATTCGTCAAAGGCCATGATAATATCAGCCCCTATGCTACGCTGTATTTCCATAGATTTCTCAGGAGAAAAGAAGTGATATGAGCCGTCAATATGGCTTTTGAATCGCACACCTTCTTCCTTTATCTTTCGGGTGCTGGAAAAAGAATACACCTGATATCCCCCACTATCGGTAAGGATATTTCTGTCCCAGTGCATAAACTTATGTAAGCCCCCTGCCTGTTCCAGTATAGAAGTGGTGGGTCGCAGGTAGAGGTGATAGGTATTTCCGAGGATAATATCTGCACAGATATCCTCGGATAGTTCTCTCTGTTGTACTCCCTTGACAGAGGCCACCGTACCCACAGGCATAAAGATAGGGGTTTCTATCACTCCATGGTCGGTAGTGATACGCCCTGCACGGGCATGAGTGGTGGCATCTGTAGATAGTAATTCAAAATTCATATAAGACTCTTTTTCAGGGTGCAAAGATAGTCAAAATTTAGCTTTTAGAAAAGCTGTGTGATAAAGTAAATTATCAAACCTACCAATCCCCCCACTAAAGTACCATTGACACGGATAAACTGTAAGTCCTTGCCCACCTCCAATTCCAATTTCTCACTCAGCTGACGCCCCTCCCACTGCGCTACTGTAGCGGAAATAAGGCGACCTACCTCCTGCTTATTTCTTAGAACAAACTGATAGGCAATCTTCTGCAACCAAGTATCTATCTGAGATTGTAGCGCCGTATTGGCTCGTAGCTCCTCGGTAAGGTGCGCGATTCCCTTTTGGAGCAAAGCCGTTAGTTGCTGCTGCCATTGGGGTGTATTGAGTCTCTGGGCAAAGTTATAAAGCTCCTCGGTAATCTCCGCTCGGATAGGGTGAGAGGGTTCCTGTGCCATTTTGAGTATATATTGATAAAGCCCTTCGGCTACCTTTTCAGCTATTGCTTCTCTGATAAAGGCGGGGACAAGCATAGGGAACTGGTCATCAATCTGTCGCTCCAATATCTGGCGATGCGTATCGAGATAAGTGGCTACTTTCTTAAGCGCCTCGGAGAGTAAGCCCTCATGCTTGTGTTCTTTCAAGAATTGTACCAAAAGCGCGCTGGCTTTGGTATGAAGAGGATAGCTTTCTATAAAAGCTGTCAGCTGGGCAGAAGTGTTTTCCTTAGAAAGCCAATCCAAAACAAAAGAAGAAGGCTTAATCTTGGTGATATAAGGGCGTATTTGCTGGGATTTTAGAAAGTTTTCCACCACAAAGGCTCCTAAGTTCTCGCCTATATCATTCTTTCTGGCCTCAATGAGGTTGGTATGCGGAATATTCAGCCCCATAGGACGTCTAAAGAGTGCTACTACGGCAAACCAGTCCGCCAGTGCTCCCACCATAGCCGCCTCCGAAAAAGCCTTCAGATAGCCCACCCAACTCCACTGGGGGGCTTTACGCTGGCAAATAACCGCTGTTATATAGAGCACTAACATCAGCAGTAAGAGACCTAAGGCTAGGTTCTTATGCTGCTGGAGCTTTTTCTGCTTGAAATCTACTTCCATTACTCATCATATTTTGTTTCAGGAAAGTCTAAATAGACGGCACTATACGTGTCTTTTTCTTTGGTTATGAGTACTTTATAATCGGTATATCCTTCTTGAAAATCTCTGTGTATAGCAAGGACAATCCCATCGGGGGTTTGTGTTGCTTTTTTCACTTCATCACCAAATCCTTCATTTTCAGCAAGTTCAAAGAAATCTACTTTTTTTCTTGATGAATGGTCATACCCAAAGGCTTCAAGAGCGAAATCATTTTTCTCTAAAGTAACTAGTCCCTTAAAACCATCTATAGTAACCAATACCACAGGATCAAAAGGAGCTTCACAACCAGTAAGCCCATCCTCATCGAAGACTCCTACCCCATAGTATTCTGTCCGATAAATCCGAATTGCCTGTGAAGCATCGAAAACTTTTTCAAAAG
>CAJZFM010000239.1 GCA_915070235.1 uncultured Capnocytophaga sp.
TGGTATAGAGGGCATATTTCCCTTTAGGGAGTACTTTGCCAGCTATAGATACATCTTCACTGAAAGAGATGGTGGTGTTTTCATTGGCACCTGTACGCCATACACGACCGTAAGGCACCAGTTCTCCAAAGATTTTTCTACCACGCTTAGCGGGGCGGGTGTAGCTTACTTCCACTTCGGTAAGTCCGACCATTTGTTCTATGCTACCCTTTACGCTGGGTTGGGGTAGCTTAATCTGTGCCATGGCTTCAGAAAAGAAGCATAGCATACTGGCAATAACGAATATTTTTCTCATCGGGATTATTTTTCAGGGAGCGTATGTAGCAAAAAGCATGCCAAAGTCAGTTGTCAGTGGTCAGAGGTCAGAAACTGATAACTGACTTCTGATGACTGACTTCTGCTAACTGACGACTGACTACAGGCTTTGAGTCCTACTACGGATCCTATGAGGGTAGTGAGGAAGAAGAGGCGCCAGAAGGAAGCGGGTTCCTTGAAAACTAAAATTCCAACTAAGGCGGTACCTACCGCCCCTATACCTGTCCATACGGCATAGCCCGTGCCTAAGGGGAGATGCTGAGAGACCTTCATCAGTAGGGACATACTGATAAAAGTGCAGAGCAAAAAGCCTCCGTACCATAGGTACATAGTGGTACCCTGTGTTTCTTTTCCTTTACCAAGACAGAAAGTAAAAGCGACCTCAAAAAGGCCTGCTATAATAAGTAAAAGCCAATACATAATTTTGAGTTTTGAGTTTTTAATTTTGAGTTATGGGGGGCTATTCCATTCTCATGAGACATTCTTTTAATCTTTGTAGGAGATTTGGAGCTGCGATACAGTCGGCAATGCTTAGATCGTCTAAAGCAGGTACAGGCTGTGTGATGACAGAGGGGCTGCATAAAGACTTACAAACTGATTCCAAGCCGAATCGCCTGAATAATAGTTTTCTAAATGATGGTTCATCTTTAAAAATTAAGAGTTGAGAAACAAACTATTCAATGATTACCTTTTGTCCTTTGCTCCAAAAATGTTCTATAATAGCCTGTAATATAGTTTCTTGCTCTATAGGAGAAAGTGTATTATCTATGGAATTACGATAGATAATGTAACTATAGGTATTATCTTTTGTTAGTAAAAGACCCTCTCCTAAGATATGGTAATACTGACCTTTGTAAGATATGGTGATCTGTCCTCTTGTGATTTTTTCTATTTTGATCATTACATATTTTGATGAATTGTTTCCTAAACTAATGTGAGTTCAATATAATAAAATCTTCCACGGATTATAATAAGACCTTTGGTCTTATCCCAGACTTACAACTCTCAATAAAGAGCCATAGGGGCTGCTTATAATGGGTACGAGCTGCAAGAAGCGAGCCAGTGAGGGAAGTATTTCTTTCTTCATTGGTTTTATTTTAGGCTATTGATTAGCTCTTTTTCCTTTGGAGTCAAGTGTTCTACTTCAGGGATATAGCTGGGGTTAGGCTGGTACCAATCCTGCTTGTTATAGAAGGCTTGTAGGGTCTTGTCCTTGAAGATATAGCCACGGCGGGCGAAGGGGAGATTGCGTAGCAGGCGCTTTTCTTCTTCTGTTTTGGGTTCTGTTTCGTATTTGAAGTTGGGTAGGTCAATGGTGAAGGGGTAGTCAATAGGGAAGCCCGCATTCTGATGTACCCATAGTGCCCAATCATAGATATGGAGTTCTCCCTTGGGGGTAAAGTTCTTCTTCTGAAAGAGTAGTAGTCCCTGCTGTACATAGAAGTTGGTAGTATTCAGGTCAGTACCATCTCCAGGTCCTTTGTGGGCTGTTTCAGTGATTTTGCCTACACCGCTGAGAAGCCATTCTTTTCCACTTTTGAAAAAAGTATGCTCAATGGAGGCGGTTTGGAAAGCTCCCATATCAATGATAAGGGTAAAGTCGTCTATGCGCTTATTCGCCCAGCGGTTGGCGGCGGTGAGAATATAGTCAAAATCGTAGTTATAAGCGATGTCTTGAGATATATTGTACTTGTAGGTATGCTTGAGGATATTCACGCCCTTTTTGAACTTGGCTTTGAAGTGATAGACATACCTGAAATCAATATAGTTGCCGTCCTTATTACCGTTGAAAGTGTTGAGGTCTATGCTCTTTATCTTTCCGCTTTTGGCATAGAGGGAATCGGTTACATAGGCGATTTGGTAAGGGAGGAAGGCATTGTTGAGATTTACCGTAAAATCAAACATATAAGGGTGGTGTCCGTTCTTAGGGGCACCATCTACATCGCCGCTGGGGCTTTCGGCCTCGAAACCTACGGTGATTTCCTTATCCTCCTTGGGGTTGAAGAATTCGTAATAGACGGATACTTCTATGTATTTGTTCTGTATCTTTTTGAGATATAGGATTTCCTTTTGTACGGAAATATCGGTTTCCATGATAGGAACTAAGTGATTGCCCGAACCGAAGAAAGCCCCGTCATTGGCGTAAAGGGCTGTGCTTAATAGGAGTAAAAACCACTTCATGAGTTTTGAGTTTTAAGTTGGATAGGGACAAAGGTAAGAATAATTTGGCAAATAGTCAATTAACAATTAGTGATTGATTTGTATTGATAGCAGAGAACAAAAGACAAACAGTAGATGTTTCAGAAGTTAGTATAACATTTAACTTAAAACAAATATAAATAATTATTTGGATTAAATATAAATGACTACTTTTGCGCCGTTTTTAGTTATATAAAAGTGTTCTTTATGAAAAAGAAAACACAAATGATGGGTAAGTGGCTACTGACAGCGATGATAGCACTTACAGTTCCTCAGGTGAATGCTGCTGACTTTGCAGCTTCCAATAGTACTATGGAACAGGAACGAGAAATCCAAGTAGAAGGGCGCGTAGTAGATGCCCATGGAGCACCACTACTTGGGGTGAATGTTCTTGTAAAAGGCTCCCAACGCGGGGTTGCCACTGATAAGGACGGCTACTACACTATCCGTGTAGATGAGAATGATGTCCTTATATTCAGATCCTTAGGCTATCACACTCAAGAGGTAGGGGTACAAGGGCGTACTTTACTCAATGTACAAATGAAGGTCTCCCAAGAGGAACTCTCCGAAGTGACAGTAACCTCCACTGGAATTAAGCGACAAATCAAGGATTTTGCTGGTACGGTAAATGTAGTTTCGGCTGCACAGATCAAGGAATTGGCAATTCCTGCTGTAGGAGATGCCGTACGCTTTATGCCAGGGGTCAATTATATAGATGAAGATGGACGAGGCTTGCGCCCAGGGATAGGACTCAGAGGGATAGACCCTGCTCGTAATAGCAATACTTTGGTTGTCATTGATGGGAAAATTCCTATCGGGCAGAGCTATTCTGATATGGGAGGGTATTATATGATGCCTGTAGGAGCCATTGAAAGTGTAGAAGTGATTAAAGGTGCCTCTCCTGCCCTCTATGGAAGTGGTAGTATAGGCGGTGTGGTGAATATCATCACTAAAAAAGGAGCTGCTCAGCCTCATACAAATCTTAACTTACAATATGGTAACCATAATGCACTAAATATAGGGATAGAAACGGTAGGTAATACCAATGAAGGAGCAATGAATTACTATGCAGGTTTTCATCGTCGTCAGGGAGACGGCTTTAGGAAATCACGTAGCTACTACGCTGTGAATGACTTTACAGGCAATGTTACCACTAAGATAGGGGAGAAGAACGAATGGCGCTTCTTCGTTAATGGCTTTACCGAATACTCAGATAC
>CAJZFM010000240.1 GCA_915070235.1 uncultured Capnocytophaga sp.
TGCTTTTCCCAACAATGACAAAACAGCGCTCTTGGCTGCTCTTAACGCAGGTACTCTGACAGGAGATATAGGGGAGTCCTTGCAAGAGCTTTACAATAACAGACATATCAATACTGACTGGCGAAAAATCACCGAGAATGCTGCTGCTCTTATGCAGAAAATCAACGCTTCTGTATCGGGAGGAAATGAAAAGTTAAGCTACTACTCCTCTGTAGGATATTATAACCAAGATGGTATCGTGAAATCAACAGGATTTCACCGTGTAACTAACTCTAACCGAATCAATTATAAAGCAAGTGATCGCCTTACGTTGGCTACCGATATTCAGCTCTCTTATGGGCAAACCGTAACCCAGCTCGATGGAGCAAATTATGGAAACCCTATCTTAGGGCAATACCTCTTGCAGCCTATTGATAGAGCTTATAATCCCGATGGTACTTACAACTATGGGGTTAATGGGGAATTGAGAAACGGACTCCACAATGTGGCTGCCCTACAAGGCATCAACCAGTATAAGGCTGAAACAGTCAGAGGCTTTGGTAACTTCCAAGCCGATTACAAGATTTGGGACAACCTTACTTATAAGTTTGTTTTCGCCCCTGAGTATATAGACCTTACCCAAAAGAGTTACCTCTCTCCCTTACATGGTGATGGGAAAGAAACCAGAGGAGAAAGTACTTGGTATACCACGCGTATCTTTAGCTTCAACGTACAGAACATTCTCTCCTATGATTTTAAGATCAAGGATAAGAACAATTTCTCTGTGAATCTGATCCAAGAGGCTTACCGTACCGATAAGCAAGTCTTAGGAGCTAAAGCACAACAAGTAGGTTCCGATAAGCTCAAATCTTTGTACAACTTTATCTCTCCTGTAGGTACTACAGGTACTGACAATGTGGATTCTCGTGGCGGTTATGCGCTCACTGCTCACTATGACTATGATAAGTTCTTCCTACTTGACCTCTCTGGCCGCCAAGACCGTGTGTCCAACTTCTGGACAGATAACCAGACAGGTTACTTTGGTTCTGTAGGGGTAGGGGTGGATTTTGCCCGTTTGGAAGCACTCAAACAATGGAAGAAGATATCCCAATTGAAACTCTCAGCCTCCTATGGACAAGTAGGTAACTTGGTGGATGTTTCTCCTTATGCGCTATACCGATATAGTTACAACTATAACAATGCCCCTGGGGCTTATCCTGTAGGGGTAAATAACAAGGACTTGCGTTGGGAAACACTCTCTCCTCTCAATATTGGTTTTGACTTAGGGTTGTTCAAGGACAGAATTACCTTGTCTGTGGCTTACTTTAATAAGCAAACCAAGGATATGATCTTTGCCTCTCCACTTTCTATTGCTCAAGGGGCTTATGATGAAAAGACAGAGGATGCAGTAAGATTCATCAATATAGGGGAAATGGTCAACAAAGGACTTGAATTTACGCTCAATGCCAAAATACTTGAAAGCGAAAACGGACTTAACTGGAGCCTTGGTGGAAATATCAGTACACTAAAGAATGAGGTTACCAAGATGTATGATGAGAATGATATCATCACAGGTCGTCGTATTATCCGTAAGGGAGAAGCAGTGAACTCTTTCTACCTTAAGAAATGGGCAGGTGCCAATCCTGAAAACGGAAATCCTCGCTGGTATATCAATGGAGAAGGAGGAGCGACCACAGAAAACTATAATGAGGCTCACGAAGCTATACAAGGTAGCGCCATTCCTACCCTATATGGTGGATTTGATACCAAGCTCTCTTATGAGAACTGGACACTCTTGGCACAATTCTCTTATGGTTTTGGGAACAAAATCTATGATGCTTTAGGTCAATTCGGACGTAGCGACGGTAGAATTACCCATATCTACCCAGGTTACAAGTCTCAGTATAACAACTATTGGACACCTGAGAATCGCAACTCCGACCAACCAAAACCTATATGGGGTGAAAATACAGGTTCTACAGCTGTTTCCTCTCGCTTCTTATACAAAGGCGACTACTTGCGCTTACAGACTGTAAAGCTCTCTTACAAACTCAAAACTGAATGGTTAGAGAAGACTTATTTCAAGGGCTTAGAGTTCTATGCCTTAGGCGACAACCTTTGGACACATAACTTTGATAAGAACTTCAAGGGAGACCCTGACTATTCAGTAGGAGGACAAACAGCATTTGGACTTCCTTCCCTTAGAACCGTAAGTTTTGGAGTAAATGTTAACCTATAATACTGATTTACAATGAGAAAAATTATATATACCCTCCTTTCTCTTACTACAGGCTTTGCACTGACCTCTTGCAGTAAGGACTTTACAGAAACCCAATTTCACCAAGGGGAACAAATGGCACCGCTCAGCTCCGTAGAGCAGCTTACCTCTTTTGTCAATGGGACTTATGTGAAAATGCGTGATGTCAATTACTTAGGCACCTACTATCGCGCCTATGGGGAAGTACGCTCCGATGAGATGTACAACACCGAGAAGACGGGGCGTCTCTTAGGGGTCTCTACTTATACGATGAAGACGACCGAACAAGAGGCAGAAAGTACTTGGAAGGCCATCTATAGGGTAATTGGAAATGCCAATATTGCCATCAATGCAGCTGATAACCTCACTTGGGGAGGAAGTAACGACCCCGAAGAGACGGCCAATGAGATTAAGCGACTCAAAGGGCAAGCCTATACCATACGAGCCTTAGCGCTCTTTGACTTGCTTCGCCTCTATGGTCAGCAATATGCTGGAGGTACTCTAGGGGTGCCTATACCATTGCAGTACGATCCTAATGCCAGCTCTACTCGTGCCACTGTAGCACAGACAGAGGCACAGATAGAAAGCGACCTTAATCGAGCCAATGCCTTATTTGAGGCCATAGGAGATGTGGTAGAGCAGACCAGTTCGTCCGAGAAAAACTATATTTCTCCCTTGGCGCTCAAGGCCATCGCTTCTCGTTACTACCTCTACAAAGGCGATTATGCCAAGGTAGCTGAACTCTCCGAAGAGATTATCTCTTCAGGGAAGTATGCCGTAGCGGCCAAAGATGATTTGCAAGGAACTTTCTCCAAACCCGATGCGGGAAATAGCGTCTTTGAACTTACCGTAGGTACTACCAGCTCCTTGAGTTCTGATGCGTATGATTATTTGGTACACTACTCCCCAGGTTATGCACAGTTGGCAGTATCTGAGCAGGCAGTAGCCCTCTATGAGGCCAATGATGTGAGAAGAACCTTTATCACTTCTGGAGTTTTAGGCGGACAAACCAAGTATTTCCTTAACAATAAGTTCTATGGCTTACAGGGAAGCAATAATATCAAGGTCATTCGTTACGAAGAGGTATTGCTCAATGCCATAGAAGCCCATCTCAATACCGATGACCCAGCAGGTACAGGTGATAAGACCAAGGGGTATTACAACACCCTTCGCCACGAAAGAGGCCTTTCGGATGTTAGTGCTGTAACCTTGGACGATCTTAAGAAAGAGCGTGTAAGAGAGCTCGTAGGTGAGGGACAGCGCTATTGGGATTTGCTCCGTTGGGGAGCAGCCATTCCCCAACTTAACAGTGCAGGCAATGTTGTCCGAAGCCGAAATATAGGAGATAAGCTACTGGCATTCCCTATACCTAAGTCTGAAGTAGATAGCCCTAACAGTGGCGGAGTATCTCAAAACGAAGGATATTAAACGTTACACATTTTTTATATCATTCATCATGCTTCAAAAACCGTTCCCTATAGGGGAGCGGTTTT
>CAJZFM010000241.1 GCA_915070235.1 uncultured Capnocytophaga sp.
AATGAGATAGAGGGGGAGGATAATCCCCCAACCGACTATTGGATAGCCTGCTATGCGGCCATTGGGGCAGCCAATCAGGCTTTAGAATCCTATGCCGAATTAGGTGAGACAGCCCGATATAACTATATCAAAGGAGAAGCCTTGGTAGCACGAGCCTATGCCCATTTTATGTTGGCTTACCTTTGGTGTAAGCCTTATAATGAGGCTACCGCTACCACAGATTTGGGATTGGCCTATGTTACTGAGCCTGAAAAGCATGTCTTTGGGCGATACACTCGTATCCCACTTAAGGAATATTATGATGCCATAGAGCGAGACCTCACTCAAGGGCTTCCCTTGCTCGATGATAGCAAATATAAGCAACCTCGTTTTCACTTTACCACAGCGGCAGCTCATGCCTTTGCTACGCGCTTTTACCTAATGAAAGCCCAGTGGGATAAGGTAATTGAACATGCCGATGCCGTTTTGGGAGCCAATGCAGAAACTAAGCTCAGGAACATAAAAACCCTCAATGCGGTAGCTCTTGAATCCAGAAGTGCTTACTATACAGAATCCACTAATCCATCGAATATACTTGTGGGGACGGCTCGCTCTGCCTTGGCCTATCGTTTCCAGACTCATAAGTATAGCCTAACTTTGCAAAAGATGGCGGAGATCTGCTCTCCTCGTAATACCCATCCTTTGAACTTTTCCAATATCAGTTGGGAAGCAGTTAATTCGGCTTTGGGAGATGGTGCAGGTAATATCGTTTTTCCTAAGTCTAACTACTACTATAAGTATGTAAATCGTTCGGCAGGTACTAGGGTTTATTATAGTGCAGCGGTTTTGTTCTCTTATGACGAGGTTTACCTCAACCGCTTGGAAGCCTACCTAATGTCTGGCAACTTAGATCAGTTCCGTCGAGATCTCTTTACCTATCTCATTCCTAAGACCCATAATAGCTCCCGACCCAATGAGGCTTATCCCTTCCCTCGTATGACTTTCGAGCGCTATATGACTCAGGCGGCACTTGATAGGCGTTATCAGGGTAGAGGAGTTGATTTCGATCCTTCCTATCCCCTCACAACCCGACAGAGAGAATGGCTTCAAGCTGTGGTGGATATCCGACGAGTGGAGTTTGTACAAGAGGGTTTGCGCTGGTTTGATAACAAGCGCTTAGGGATGAAGGTCGTGCATAAGGTGGGTGATGGCCAAATAGAACTCACCAAGGACGACCCTCGTCGAGAGCTTCAAATTCCTAATAGCGCCCTTGAATTTGGTATGGCACCCAACCCTCGTTAATCTTTTTAATTCTTTGAAGTATGAAAAAAATAACCTATATATGTATTGCCCTTTCTGTTGTCTTTTCCAGCTGCAATAAGAAAGAGACACTCGATCCCCAAAGTGTGATCCATGACGATACGGATCCCCGCACAGCTCTGGATACCTATATCCAAAACGAATATATCAATCCCTATAATATAGAGGTCAATTACAAATATGTGGACATCAACTACGAGATGGGGCGCTACCTATATCCACCGACTGAAAGCAAGGTACAGCCTTTCTTGGAGATGATCAAGTACGTTTGGTTAGGAGCCTATCAGCAGGTAGCTGGTACGACCTTTGTTAGCCAAGTAGCCCCTCGACAGATAAGCCTTATCGGAGGGCGTAACTTAGATCCTCAGCGCAATCCTGAGACTTACCTCTTCGAGGAAACTCTCGGTCAGGCTGACAATGGGGCTAAGATCACCATCGCTCGCGTTGACTATTATGATCCGGCCCATCCAGATGAGGACAATATCAGACACATTATCCATACCATTCAGCATGAGTACTGCCATATCGTCAATCAGCATAAGCCTTTTGCACCTGAATTTGGGAAAATAACCCCCGATGATTACAGCTCTTCTTGGCATGGTAAGACAACGGCTCAGGCCAATGCCTTAGGCTTTATTACTAACTATGCAGCAGCAAACCCCTTTGAGGACTTTGCCGAAATGACCTCTCATATGCTCATGAAGTCCAAGGCACAATGGGATGCCGCCCTTAATGCGATGCCTGAGAAAGGAAAGGTAGCTCTTAAGAAGAAGGAAGCCTTTATCGTGGAGTACTTCAGAGCCGAATGGGGTATCGACTTCTATCAGCTTCAAAGGGTTGCTTACCAAAGAATGCAGAACTATTTGTAAACCAAAACGGATACTAAAATGAGAAAAATATTATACCTACTCGCTATCATAGCTGTAACCGGATGTCAAAAGAACGAACCCGATTTGCTGCTGGGTAAAAACGCCTCCGAACGTATACAGCAGAACAAGGAAAATCTCAAAAAAACGCTCTCGGAGGCGCCTTATGGATGGAAATTGAGCTATTTTCCTAAAAAGAATACCTTCGGAGGCTATACCTTTCTAATGAAGTTCACCCTCGCAGGACGTGTAACAATGGTAGCCGATTTCGGTAGTGGGACAACTCCTCAGGAGAGTGGTTACCAAATTCAGGAAGGACAAGGTCCCCTTTTGGTCTTTACTACCCGAAACTACATTCATACCCTGCTTGAACCCCTTACCTATAGCTCAGACCCTCGTGAGCATATTGGTAAAGGTCTTGAAGGAGAATTTCAGTTTGTCTATATAGGGCAGGAGGGTGATAAACTTAAGTTCAAAACCCAACGAAAGGCGACCGAACAATTCCTTTATTTCGAGAAGGCCACAGAAGAGGATTGGACAACTATAGGTACTCAAGGTGAACAGCTTGATGGTATTGATCATACCTATTACTTGAAGGTGACTTCTGCTCAAGGAGTGGAGAACTACTTTGTAAGAAGTGCCTTCCGTATGTTCCTTTTTACCTCCATGCAGGATAGTCACAAAGCAAGCCGAGCAGGTATTGCAGTGAATTCTAATGGACTGACTTTCACACCTTCTCTGGAGATAGCAGGAGAAAAATTCACTCATATGACAGCAGAGCCAGGAACTCCTCCGCTGAACTATAGAGCACAAAGCAATGGAGTGACTATTGAGCTAAGACACTTCAATAATCCTATGGATGAGTTCGAATCCCAAGGGGATGTTGTTAGTGACTTTATAGTACTCTTAGGCGATCAAGCACATCTTAACTTGCCTTATATGAGTGCGGACTTCAAAAGAGACTTCTATACAGAGGTAGGTGAAGGGAAATTCTTCTCCTATGAGTTACTCTTCCAATCTGATGCAGATACTCCTCTCTTGCGGGTAGGCTATACCCCTACAGGAGACCAAAATGATAGAGTGTATTACGCATACAAATGTAACTATGAAATCCGTGATAAGAAGATATACATCACCTTCATAGGCGAGCATGAGGATATGGATGAGTTCTGGATAGATCCTGATAATGAAGAAATTCTACAGATGGCACAGGAGCGATTGACTCATTTTATTCAAATCAGTTCCCAAGGTATCTATCTTTGGAAGTCCAGCTTATCGGCAACCTTGGGGCCAGTATACTATATGAGAAGTATCTCAGAACCTAACTATTACTTCCCAGGTACAGTAAACCAAGCCGTGGAAGAATAAGAGATATTTATTAATGAGTAATGGTTAATGATTCATCCCATACGAGGATGAATCATTAACCATTATTGAATTATTATATATTTCTCATTGGTCATTTCTTATTTTATTCGTATCTTTGCCCTTAGAAATAATCTAATTATAAATGGACAATATCTCACAGATTCTCTTCTTAGTATCTGATAGC
>CAJZFM010000242.1 GCA_915070235.1 uncultured Capnocytophaga sp.
CTTCAAATAGTACTCAAAATCTTTTAAAACTTGTTCCCACATATCATAAAGCAAAAATACGAATTATTAATCAAAAAGACTAATAATTCGTAATATTTTTTTCCTGAAAAAATGAAGAATAAAAAGCGTTTTTTACTCTCCACTATTCACTTTTCACTTAATTAAGACTCGCAAGAGCTACAATTAACAAAATTCATAATCATCTCCTTGGCTACTGACTGGCTACGCTGGTAGTAAAGACTCTTAACTCCCAATTTCCATGCCTCTATAAGCACCTTATTCACATCTCTAACAGGCATAGTAGGTGGAATATTAAGGTTTAAGCTCTGGGACTGGTCAATATACTGTTGGCGCTGTGCCGCTTGAGAGATGATCTCCATGGGAGAAATCTCCTTGAAGGTCTTGAATACATTTTTCTCCTCTTGGGTAAGTTCCTGCAGGTGCTGTACGGAACCATCAGAGAGGCGAATACTACGCCAAATATCTTCGTTATTGATACCCTTTTCGTCTAATAGCTGCGCCAAGTATTTGTTCTTACGCATGAAATTCCCTTTGGAGAGCCCCACCTTGTAATAATTACTGGAGAAAGGCTCAATCCCAGGAGATACCTGTCCTAAGATAGCCGAGCTTGAAGTAGTAGGAGCTATGGCCATAGTAGTTGCATTACGCCTACCATAGCCCTTGAGTAATTCAGGCTCGCCATAGATGTGTGCCAACTCCTGAGTGGCCTTTTCAGCTTCACTCTGAATGTGTTGGAAAGCTCTGGCATTGAACTGAGTTGCCTCAAAACTCTCAAAAGGTATCATATTCTTCTGCAGATAAGAGTGATAGCCCAATACACCTAAGCCAACGGCTCTATGACGTATTGCGAAATTACGTGCTGATTGTAGGTAATAGTTGTCCTTGGTCTTCTCAATAAACTCAGAGAGCACCGCATCAAGGAAGAAGACAGCCAATTTCACAGCCTTAGTGTCCTTCCATTCGTCAAAAAGCTCCAAATTCATGGAAGAGAGACAACAAATAAAAGATTCTTCTGCGCTGGAAGGAAGCATAATTTCACTACAGAGGTTGCTGGAATGAATGAACATATTGTGATCCTTATACACCTGTGGGCGCCTACGGTTGACATTATCGGTAAAGAAGATATAAGGCAATCCTTTCTGCTGGCGGGATTCCAATACCCTTGCCCATAGCTTACGCTTATCGGGATCTCCCTCAATCATCTCCTGCATCCAATAATCAGGCACACATACCCCAAAGAACAAGTTCTGAATATGATAGCCTGTATCCTTGATTAGTAGGAACTCCTCCGCATCGGGGTGATCAATATCCAAATAAGCAGCGAAAGCTCCACGGCGTACCCCCCCTTGAGAGACCACATCCATAGCCGAGTCAAAGAGTTTCATGAAGCTCACCGCACCACTGGATTTTCCGTTATCCGTAACGGCAGAGCCCCTGTGGCGCAACTCACCAAAATAGCCAGAGGTACCTCCGCCTATTTTCGTCTGCATAATTACCTCTCCCAGCTTATGGGTAATCCCCTCTATACTGTCGGGGATATGTACATTAAAACAAGAGATCGGCAAGCCCCTTTCTGTTCCCATATTTGCCCATATAGGAGAGGAGAAACTGATCCACCCTTTGGTAATCATTTCTTTAAAAGCAGGTTGCAATTCAGGCTTATATAATCGCTTAGCGGCAGCCCCTGTGATGCGGTCTATGGCACCTTCTACACTTTCTCCTTTAAGCAAATAACCACGATTGAGGATTTGCTCTGATTCGTCATTAAGCCACCATATTTCATTTTCTTGGTTCATTATCTTGTATCCTTTCTTTTAGTTGATAAAATTAGCGGGCGCAAAGTTATAAAATAAACTCCAAAGCACAAAAAAGATTTAACACTGTCTTTTTATCTTCTCAGAGCAATCCCATGTATATCTGATTCATAGAAAAAGATACCATACAGAGATTAACAATAGTTTAAGGGAAGAACTTTTTAGACGCTTCCCACAGCACATTCATCTCTTTAAGAGATAGCTTGGTAATGTCTTTTCCTTGTTCTTGTGCCTTTGTTTCTAAGAACTTAAAACGTTGTAAGAACTTCTCATTGGTCAGGGACAAGGCATTCTCTGGGTTTATTCCCAAAAAACGTGCATAATTAACCAAACTGAAGAAGACATCACCCATTTCCTTTTCCATCAAAGCGTGATTATTATGTGCCACTTCCCGCTGAAGCTCGGCTACTTCCTCCTCGAACTTCTGCCAAACCTCTTCCTTATGACTCCAATCAAAGCCCACTCCTGCAGCCTTTTCTTGTATGCGATAAGCCTTTACAAGAGAAGGTAGGCTTTTGGGAACTCCCGCATGTACCCCCTTACTTCCTTTTCGCAATTTTATCTTTTCCCAATTCTGCTTGACTTGCTCTTCATTATCCACGGAGATATTCCCATAGATATGCGGATGCCTTTCTATGAGTTTTTCACAGATAGCATTGATGACGTCTTCTATATCAAAAGATTGTGTTTCGCTCGCTATTTTGGCATAGAAAACTATGTGTAGGAGTATATCACCCAATTCTTTTTTAATCTCTTGAGTATCTTGCTCAAGAATTGCATCGGTGAGTTCGTATAGCTCCTCTATAGTCAGTGGGCGGAGTGTCTGCATAGTTTGTTTTCTATCCCATGGGCACTTCTCCCTAAGATCGTCCATGATATCCAACAAACGACCGAAGGCCTCCAATTGTCTTTGTCTGTTTTCTTTCATCATTTTTCTAATTTAATAAGCACAAAAAAGGCTATCCTTCAAGTGAAAGAATAACCCTTTTTTAGCATATGTCAAATTAAAGTAAATTATTATGGATAATACGTAATTTCTCTTTCTAAGAAACTCTTAGGAAACTGATTGATAGACTCTATACGCTCTATCCAATTTCCATTGTTATCAAACTTATAAGTGTAAGATCTTTCTTCTATGAAAACACCCTTACCATCATAATACTTGATCTCTTTTTCATTACCCTTCTCATCGTAGGTAATTACGCTACGTCTTGAGAGAGCGTTGTTACTATTGTAGATTTCTATTTCAGAAATTCTTCCGTTCTTATCATACTTATAAGAAGTACAGTTATCCACTTGCGTTTCAGAAACTGTATATTGGCACATTTTAGCCAATTTACCCATCTTATCATACTCATAGGTATACTTAGAACCGAAAGATTTATCTTTCTTAATCCAAACCTCCTCAAGCATACGACCTTTGTCATCATTCTTATAGAGGTAAGAATCATTCAGCTCGCCTGTAGGACTATAACTATTATAAGCTGTTTTGGCTCCCTTATTATCATATACATATAAGAACTTCATCTGTAGTTTTCCATAAGCATTATAAAGGTCACGAGAAAGACGCTTGCCCTTGTCATCATATTTGTAGATTACCTTTTGGGAGAGATTTCCTACTTTGTTGTAAGTATTATTCTCTACCTTGTAGCCTTGTTCGTCAAAAACGATTACTACATCGCCTCGCCAAAAATCTTGCTTATCACCTTTGGTTACCTTTCCAAAATAATCTACTAACTTATAAGGAGTTATTTTGAAAGTTTTCACCTTTCCAAAAAGGTTCATCTCTTTTAAGTGATTCTTACTTTCACGTATATTGCCTGTTTGAGCAA
>CAJZFM010000243.1 GCA_915070235.1 uncultured Capnocytophaga sp.
AAAGACCAGGGGCAGGACGAGCAAGAGGAGCTGGTATTTAAGAACGGTAATGAGCTTGCCTGGCAAGATTTTCTTACGCAAATACCAGTAGAGAGCGCCTAAAGCAACTAGTCCCAAGATAGCATAAAATCCGTAATTGCCTCCGAGAAAGTCAAAGAGTGTCTTGGGATTTCTCAGCCAGACCATATCACTAGGCAATATTGGCTCTTGGCGATACTGAAATTTCAGACTGCTGGCTATGGTAGCAACCACTACTAGCGCTGTTATCAGCATGGTTGGCAGGAGAAAATGATTGAAAATCAGGTAAAGAGCCATAAAAATCATGAAAAAAACGATGATTTGAAAGAGACTGGCTCCAGTGAAAAGATACTGATCCAAAACAATCACGTCTCCTCGGATACTATTTTGAATGGTGTAATTAAAGATAAGAGCAAACACTGCACTCAACACAAAAGCTACAGACACACTAGCTTTATTCTGAGCAAGATCGCGCAATCCCTTCACAGCTAGAAAGCTAGGGAGAGAAAGCAGGATAAAGATAAGTGCGATAAGGCAGAGGAAAGTTAGCATAAAGTTCTGCGTTATATCCAACTTGCCTTCCTCAAGGAAATTCACTAAATAGCTTTGGTGATGCAGCAATTCCGGCATCTTATCGTCCATCAAAGCAAGAAATAGGAAGAGTTGGGATAGAAAAAGATTTTCCAGTACCTCTCTATTTTTCTTATTAACCTGCAAGAACTTACCTGGGAAGCGTTTTTTAAGCTTTGGAAAATGGATAAAAATATACGCAAATAAGAAAATCAAAAGCAAGCCAGGCAGGGAGTTAAGCTGCCAAAAATGATTGCTAAACACTCTATCTACTTTGAACTCAAAATCATTGACATGCTGCGTTACTGTCAGTAAGTAAGAAAATCCTGTATAAAGAGCGTAAATAATAGCTGACCATATAAAGAATCTTTTGCTGAAGAGCTGAGACAAAAGCTTGCCCAAGCCAAAGCCGCTGATAAAGACTTGGAAGTATTTGGTGCCAGCTCACACAAGTACCACCTCAATCCACCTGTAAGTGAGGCGGAAGTCCTTGCCTTTGAAAAGAAATACGGTGTACAACTCCCCAAATGCTATCGTGCCTTTATGCTCACCATAGGCGATGTCAAAGCTAAAAAATCAGACTTTATAGCGGGGCCTTATTACGGCTTGTATGCCTTCGGAACTCAGGTAGATGATCTTCTTTATGAAGGCTCAGAAATCTATCTTAAAGCCCCTTGTGCCCTCTCACCAGATATGACTAAAGAAGAATGGGAAGCCCTCTCTGATCCGCTATTAATGAGTGAGGAAGAGGAGGAGGAAGAAGACGAAGATAAGTATTTTGCTGAACGAGCAAAAGTCTTTGGCGGACTGCTCCCCTTGGGAAGTCAGGGTTGTACCTATTATCACGCCTTGGTACTTAATGGTAAATACGCCGGTCGTATAGTGAATGTAGATTTAGACCTCGCGCAACCTAAATTTGCCTTTGAAACCAATTTTTTGGATTGGTACGAACGCTATCTTGATGAGGTGATCTCTGGGCAACTCATAGACGACCGACCTACTTGGTTTGGCTACCATCGGGGTGAACCCGCTGAGGTGCTTCTCACCGAATATGAGCAGACCAACGATCGCAAAACCCAAACCGACTGCCTCGAGGGGGTATATCATAAAAAACCGCCTTTAGAACCTGCGCTATTAGACAAGATAGAAAAGCTCATTGCCTTAAATAACGAGGATAGAGATTTCTTAATTGAAATTCTTAGCCAATCGTCTTATGAGCGCGCCAAGCCTTACTTGCAAGATTTGGTAACCGAGAAGCCCAAGAAAGTATTTCAGTATATATGGTGGTATGCTCAAGACCACTGTGCCGACTGGGTGCCTGTCGTAAAAGAACTCTTGCCCTCTATTACCGATGAGGAAACCTTTGATTTTGCTACCTACCTCCTCACCGAAGGCGATGACAATTTCGAGGAAGTAATCCTTCCTTTTACTGATGATGCAAATCCTCGAATCCGTAGAACAGCCTATTATACACTGGGCAAAAGCAAGAAAAGAGAGCAATATCTTGACACCTTCATCAAAGGGCTACAAGAGAGCGATAACAAGGTGTTACACACAGTTATACAAGCACTATCTGAGGTAAAAGACAAGCGTTTACTGCCCTATTACAAAGAGATAGCCAAACGTTTCCCCGAAGAAAAGGATTATATCCTTTCCAACTTAGAACGCCGCTTAGCTTCTTTTGGGCTCACTGTAGAGGAAGCAAGGAAATAAAAAACGAAAAACATGGAAAATGTAAGCATACTAACTGAAGAAAACCTTCCTTTTGTCCCCCTTCGGGGGATCGGGGGAATCCTCCTCAAGCATATAGAAACGCCTATAGGCACTATGGTTGCTTGTGCTACCGATAAGGGTGTCTGTATGTTGGAGTTCTTAGACAGGAAACTATTAGAAACCGAACTAAAAGATATTGCCCAACGAGAAAAAACCACGGTTGTACAAGGTGAAAGCCCCTACTTTGCCCCTTTGCAGCAAGAACTTAGCGAATATTTTGCAGGCAAGTGTCAGGAATTTACCATACCTCTCCACCCTATAGGAACAGATTTTCAACAGCGTGTTTGGCAGGTCTTACAAACCATTCCCTATGGGCAAACGTGGAGTTACAAAGAGCAAGCCATTGCCTTGGGATCGCCCCAAAGTGTACGCGCGGTAGCCAATGCCAATGGTATGAACCGCATCTCTATCCTAATCCCCTGTCATCGGGTCATTGGCTCCAATGGTACCCTTACAGGCTATGGTGGAGGCTTGTGGCGGAAGAAGTTTTTGCTCGAATTGGAGGGAGTGGAAAATGAAAAGTGAAAAAAATAGCAATAACAAGGAAAATGTTGTATCTTTGTCCTGTAAAAATCCCTCATAGTATATGAAGATAATTTCTTTCAAAGGGTATCATGGTACAGATACTGAAAGTTGCAAGAATATACTTAATTCTAACTACAAAGTATCTCAAGGAGATGATCATTGGTTGGGAGATGGTGTTTATTTTTTTGTAGAAGGTAATTTCCACTAAGCCTATAGAATTGGCAGAAAAATGGGCTATAGCACAATCTTGGGATAAGGATAAAAAGAGTTATACCTATAGTGATTATTCTGTTTTGGAGTCTATAATTAAAGTAGAGGAGGATAAATTTTTGGACTTAACAAACCCTATAGGCGTTGATTTTTTATCTTTCTTGGCTAATAATTTTAAAGAAGCAATAAAGATCCAAAAGAGAAATAGAAAAAAGATTAATCAAAAGGATTTGGCTTATGATGAAGGCGCTTTGATAAACTTGGCACGAAAAGTGGAATTGTTCCCTTTTGAAGTTATTAAAGGCAATTTCTATATCAAATTTAAGAATGAGAGAGTAAATAATATCAATTTAAGGACGAGTAATTGTACTATCTGTGCTGTTTCTGCCCCTCAAAAAAACCTCACAGATACAAAAGAAATAAAGCAAGGTAAAATATAAAACAAAATATTATGGAACTAATAGAATTAAAAGATAGGATTGAAAAATATTTCAAAGAAGTAGATCCCGATGAACTTTATGAATTAGCACTTTCTTGTAGTTTCAAGCAAGTGGAAGAAGAGACT
>CAJZFM010000244.1 GCA_915070235.1 uncultured Capnocytophaga sp.
TTTCGGCTGTAGTAGGGAGTTGCTCTACTGGCTTTTGCTTGCAAGCAACGAGTAAGAAAGTAAGAAGTAAGAGACGATTCATAAGAGTTTTGAATTTTGAGTTTTGAGTTATAGGGTTTTAGATAATGACAAGTAAGTAGTCACTAGTCATTAGTCACTATTCATTAGTTGTTGGTTTATTGGTCATCAATTGCCATCGTTTACTAATATCATAAGTTTGTTGCTCATAGATAACCTTATCGTCTTCTAAGAAAGCATTTTTTCCCCATACGAGCGGAGTGGTATATTTGAAAGGGAGTTTTTCTTCATTCATGTAAATACCATCTTTGTCATAAACAAGATCTCCAGGGTACTCTGGCACTATCCCAAAAGTATGAGCATCATAGGGTGTAGGGTCGCTCCCATGATAAATAGTCTTACCATCGGAGATATAAGAATAGGTTCCAAAAGTTTGTATCCTGTCAAAATCTCTTTTTTTGATAGGGAGTACTTTTTCTCTAAAGAACACATGGTTTTTGTCCATAAGATAATCTGAAGAAGCGCCTGAAAGGCTATCAATAAAAAGTCCCTTAAGGGTGGCAACATCCATATAGGGTACTTCCTTCCAATAAGGAGCGTCATCTCCCCCAACGTCCAATGTTAAAGCAAGTACATACCGAGAGGTCTTGAAAAAATCCTCTGTCACGAGCTCTACAGGCTCTCCCTTATAAGTGAGGATTTTATCCTTGTAATAAGTATGGTTTTTATCTGCTACTGCATAGGTAATACCAGATAATCTTATATATTGGCTATCAGAACCTTCTATCTTTTTCTCACAGAAATACAAAAACTCCTTGTCCTTGAAATAATAGCATGGAGTATAATAATCATACGCCATTTCAAAGGATTCTGGGTGGGCTACATCCATAGGTTGCGTACCTAAGAACACTTTCTTATTGGTTTTCCAAATAGGCGTATTTTCCTCACTTAGAGGAATATCCTTTACCCCAACTATTTTAAAACCTGTGGTATCCATTGGGAAGAAATAGCCACGGTAATAGATGCCGTTTTTGTCCATGGCAAACCCATCTCCTTTTCCCTTGAAAGTAGCCATATCAGGGCTAAGGCGTAGGGTGGCTTTCTTGCCCTGATAGAGCACATAATCCTCATAGACAACATATTCTTCACTATAGTTATTACCATATTGGTCAGAGAAATAGCCTTTATAGTCATCTGGGTCAGTTATGGACACTATATGAGTGGTTAGTCCCTTTGGGTAATCTTTCTGCTCCGCAGGCTTTTGCTTGCAAGCGACCAGTAACAAAGTGCAAAGTAAAAGACGATTCATAATAGTTTTGAGTTCTGAATTTTGAGTTTTGAGTTGTTATTGATTTACTAGCAAATTATATTCAGTTCCTAAGAACTCTACAAAGACACCGCCCTCTATCTTAACCAGCCAATAGCCTTCGGAGTTTTTGAAGAGATAGAAATCAGAAATAGGCATAGAAGGGCGACTACAATGATGACGATGTCCTTGGTAAGAAGCCAAAAGTTCTGCTTTATCACTCTTTATAAGCCGTATGGAAAGATAATATACATAATCCTTATCCTTTAGGAAAAATCTATCAAAAGCAGCCTTCAAAGAAGCTATATCATATCCCTCTATAAAAGATATTTTTTGTTGAACAGAAAAATACACTCTATTTTTATCTTTCCCTAATGAATTATATTGTCCTGTATATAGCCACTTGAAAGTAGCTTCGTCTGCATTTTGGGGGCAGGATTTTTTTGAGGTTTTCTCCCATAACTGATGTGGATAAATATTTCTTCTTTTGACTTCTTCTATCTGCTCTTGAGTGAGGGTATACACTTTGTCCTCCCAATTATCATACACTTGATTATTATAAAAAATATTTCCCTTGAGATAAGATAGATTCTTTCCCAACTTAACAGGCGCTTTATAATCAAAAGGAATTTTATTTGACACATCATGATCTCTATAAACACCATTTTTATCATATAGATAATATTTGTCTAATATTCCAAATGTCTTGGCATCAAGACTTACTTTTTCATTTCGCTTTCTGAAAATATCCACTCCATCAGTAATATATTCATTAAAAGCTCGAATTCTTCTTTTATTTTTGAGAGGAACAAGTAAGGTATCTGTCCCATAAGTTTGGGCATAATAGACATTTTTCTTATCCATCGCATAAGTTTCGGATAATCCCTTAAGAGAATGTACATCCACAAAAGCAGGAAGCTCTACGAATTCATCTTCATAAGTATTCTTATTATTTTTGAATATAAGCGCATAGTGAGGTGTTTTAAAGATATTACTTGTCAGCTGTGTTAGGCTTTCTCCTTTGTAGGTGAAGACTTCCCCTTTGTAATAAGTATTATTCTTATCAGCGACAACCTCTGAAAGAGAATACGAGGGGCGAATACTTTGAACATCGGCTCCTTCTAGTCTTTTGCCACGATAGTATAGATAATTCTTATCCCTATGATATAAATCATTAAGATATCTCAGTCTTTTGAAAGTATGAGGGTCTGCCTCTGGGATTTCTTCTGTATTGAAATATACTTTATGATGGGTTCTCCAAATACAATCTTTGCCTGAGGGGAAGTACTCCCCCTGAGCAATAGGCTTATCCATAATGGCAATCAAATGACACCCAGAATCAGAAGGAAAAAACTTTCCTTCAAAATAGACACCATTTTTGTCCTTGGCAATAATATTTTTATCCATAAGATAATTGTTCCAATCATCTAATTGAAAAGTCTTCATATCTGGATGGATTATTTCTCTTGACTTTCCTTCTTGATAGATTACATAATTATCATTGATAAGATACCCTTGGTTATAGATAAGCTGTACCTCTGCTTTGATACCTTCTTTAGCCTGAGCAGGTTTTATATAAACTGTATCAGTATCTTCCTGTGCTACCGCTGGATATATCCCTATACAAAAGAGGAAAATATAAAATATCTTCATCATAGGTTTTGAGTTGCTATTGTCGGTTTAATAATTTATTGGCTTGCTCATTGGTCAATGGACACATTGCCCCCTCTCCGTTTAATTCGGCCAACCAATACCCCTGGGCATTCTTAAAGAGATAGAAATTAGGACTAGGGGCGGGATCCATACCCCAGCCTTTCTCATAGCCCTCATAGATAGCCAAAAGCTCCACGTCCTTGCTTGGGAACAGCCTTGTAGTACCATCATACCAATAATCTTTATCGGCTAAGAAACCATTGGGTACTACCCTTAGAGATGCATTGTCATAGCCTTTTACTACTACATATCGGCGTTCGCTCCTCCTCCATTTATGTTGGTCATTATCATACCACCACTCGATCAAATGATAAATCTGTCCGTTATGCCTCCAAAAAGGATTATGCCCCGAAAAAGAATAGGAAAGCTGCTCAAAACCAGTGGTATCTATTTCTTTATTCTTTTGTTTATCGTCTTGGGAAGGGAATAATTCCCTTAGGGGAGTATTTCCTTCTTTGAGCAGCGCTAACTGCTGGGGGGTGAGGTGAGGTACATAAAGGCTATCGTCATAAGTCCTATAATAAGCCTGATCCTCATAGATAAATAGGTCCTGATCATCCATATAGAAAAGGTTTTTCCCATACTCAGGGCGGTTTGTATAGTGGAAAGGC
>CAJZFM010000245.1 GCA_915070235.1 uncultured Capnocytophaga sp.
GAGAAGTGATGAAAGCCATTAGTGCCTCTGGTATTGAATTTACTATTTTTTTCTATAATCCCAATATTCACCCTAAAAAGGAATATGAGATTCGTAAAAACGAGAATATCCGCTATGCTGAAAAGCTCGGTATTCCTATTATTGATGCAGATTACGATGTGGATAATTGGTACGAAAGGGCTAAGGGAATGGAGAACGAACCCGAACGCGGCAAGCGTTGTACTATGTGCTTTGACATGCGTTTTGAGCGTACGGCCCTCTATGCTTACGAGCATGGGTTTGATACCATTACCAGCTCATTAGGGATCTCTCGCTGGAAGAATTTTGATCAAATCAACGATAGCGGACTACGTGCGGTGGCTCCCTATGAGGGACTTACCTATTGGACTCATAATTGGCGAAAGAAAGGGGGCTCTGCGCGTATGCTGGAAATTAGCAAGCGCGAACACTTCTACATGCAGGAGTATTGCGGTTGTGCCTATTCGCTACGTGATACCAATCGCTGGCGCTTAGAACATGGTAGGGAACGTATAGAAATTGGAGTAAAATACTATGGTGTAGATGATAATAATGACAAACAGTAATATCCATGCAGCTGATTACCCATTACCAAGACGAGTTCCTCGCCTTTATGAACAAGCACCTTACAGAGCGGGAACCTAAGAACCTGTACGACCCTATTCACTATATCCTTCAGGTAGGGGGTAAGCGCTTGCGCCCTATCCTTACGATGCTCAGTGCAGACATTTTTGGAGCTGATTATCACAAGGCACTCTATGCGGCACTCGCGGTGGAGATCTTCCATAACTTCTCCCTTGTGCATGACGATATTATGGACCAGGCGCCTCTAAGGCGCGGACAACCTACAGTGCACACCAAGTGGAACCTCAACACGGGTATCCTCTCTGGTGATACCATGCTTATTCTTGCTTACCAGTATTTTGAGCAATATGAGCCAAATATCTTTCAGGAATTGGCCAAGATATTCAGCAAAACAGCCATTGAGGTTTGCGAAGGCCAGCAGTATGATGTGGATTTTGAACAAAAGTCACAAGTCTCCATAGACCAATATCTCAAAATGATTGCTTACAAGACGGCCGTTCTGGTAGGAGCTGCCCTGCAAATGGGGGCTATCATCGCTCAGACAACCCAAGAGAACAAGCAAAAGATATATGATTTTGGACTCACCTTGGGCATTGCTTACCAGTTGCAGGACGATTATTTGGACACCTTTGGCGATGACACCTTTGGCAAGAAAATCGGAGGGGATATTCTCCAAAATAAGAAAACACTCCTCTATCTCAAGGCTTTAGAAAAAGGTACACCTGCACAAAAGCAAGAGTTACACGCCCTCTATACCAGCGAACCTAAGAGTGAAGCGGAAAAAATTGCCCGCGTAACCGAACTTTTCGTTGCCACCGAAAGCCATACCTACCTCCGAGAACGTGTAAAAGCCTATACTATGGAGGCATTCTCTATCTTAGATACCCTTGATATTTCTGAAGAGAAAAAGGATATTCTAAAAGAATTTGGTAGAAGCCTTATGAATAGAACTATTTAATAAGGTAATTATCATTGTTAATTGTTAATGGAAAATATATGAAAGTATTTGATGAACTTAGAAAAGCTGGAATTGATAGCAAAGACATAGAGCAATTGGAAGAATTCTATGGAGAAGAGCGTTTTATCCGTGGAAGAGATGGTTTTATAGCTGTTGAAGATGAGGATTTTGAAGGAATGCAGGATTTTTTCAATGATTACACCCTTTTTAACGACCTGAGAGTAATCCTCACGGATGAAAACTCCAATTATTGGTGTGTGTTCGTGGGAGGAGCTCGCAAGGGAATGGTCTGCCATCTTGATCACGAGTTCCAAGACCAACAACAACCTCGCTTTAAGAGCATCAGCCGTTTGCTTGAGGTTATTGAGCAGCACAAGGAGGCTTATGACTTTGACGAGTTAAAAGAACTCTCTGAAAATGTATTTGATTTTCCTTCTAAAACCTTAGAAGACTTTCAGGGGAGAAAGCAGATTATAGAACAGCTATACCAAGAGATTGACAACCTTGATACAGAAGATGAGAGCTACGATCAAAGCCGTTCTTCTCGTATCTACTCTATCATAGTCCTTTCTATTGCTTCGGAGGTAGAGACCCATATAAAACCTTTCCTTGACGATGAAGACGAGTATGTAAGAGAGTTTGCTGAAACAGCTATGAAGTTCTGGAGTGGGAAAATAGTAACTTTCTAAATTATAGAATTATAGGAGAGGTAGATATGTCTTGGAATTTGTCATTGGTCATTCGTCTCTTGTCATTATGGCTTCTTTTGCTTGGCTTCTCTATGAGAGCACAGCAAACTGATTTCGATGAAGACGTGGAGAATCTCAAAGGAAAAGTGCTTCATATAGAGGAAAATTACTATACCTCTTTGGAACACTACCGCAATCGTACCTATGAAAAACTGTATAAGACTTTGGAAGTCGTAAGGCGCTGCCTAACCTTTGATGAGCTAGGTCGCAAATCCATCTATCAGGAATACGATACTCCCCAGCATTGTATGATGAAAAAGGTGTTTTTATACGACAGCCTTTCCAGACCCATAGGTTATGATAAGCTCTATGATACGGGCGAACTGCCTTATCGAAAGCGAGACAACTATTGGTCTGCCGTCTATACCTATCCTCAAGATGACCCTGACCCTAAGGCGAATATCATCTCCGCTCTTGTCTATTGGGGTGATTTGTTGAACGAGCATCGTACTTATACCTACGACAGCACAGGACTGCTCATCGAGGAGAACATCACCCATGTAGAACATGATAGGGACAAAATCTCTTCTTATGGTACTTGCCTCAGTTATACCTATAACCCACAGCGGCAACTAACCAAAGTCCGTTGGGAGGCTACCTCCTCTGGCGATGTGTTGTATACTGATATTTACAGGTACGATAGCCAAGGAAGGGTCATACGGAAGGAACACTGGTCGGACAATACGTTTTTTATCAAATATTCCTATGAGTACAATGAAAAAGGTGACCTCACCATTGAACTCAAGGAAGAAGGCGATTTATTAGAACGCCCCAAATTCAAGAGTAAGGAGTTTTTTTATTATGCTTACCAATATGACACTCAAGATAACTGGATTAAAAAAATCTCCTCTACTGATAATGGCATTTATTTAGTAACTGAAAGAATCATAAAATACCAGTAGTCAGTAGTTAGAAGTCAGTTATCAGAAACTAACCACTAACAACTAATCACTAACAACTATGGATTACGTATACACCACCACCTCCGGTAGCATCGCTACTGTAGAATTCTCCTCTGAACAGGCCAATGCACTTTCTATGGAGCTACTTGAGCGTTTAGCAAAAGAGTTAGACTCCCTTTCCTCCAACGAGGATATAAAAGCCGTTATCTTGCGTAGTGCAGGCGAAAAAGCCTTTTGTGCAGGTGCTTTTTTCAACGAACTGGTACGAGTGGATTCCTTGGAGAGTGGTCAGAGGTTCTTCAGCGGATTCGCTCGTGTGCTTTGTGCCATTCGTAACTGCCAAAAACCTGTGATCGCAAGGGCTCACGGCAAAGCTGTCGGCGGAGGCGTAGGCATACTGGCGGCTTGTGATTATGTATTCGCTACTGAAG
>CAJZFM010000246.1 GCA_915070235.1 uncultured Capnocytophaga sp.
TTTAAGTGAACTCTTTAAGGATCTTAATTCCTTGTTTCAGGGCGCAAAGGTAAAACAAAAAACTTAATAAACAAAAAAAGTTTCCAACTTTTTTTGGTGATGCATAAGAAATAATTTGTACCTTTGTCTTAGCCAACTGACATACAATGAAGACACTTTATCTTATCACCATTATAATAGTTATGGCATTGGGAGTGGTACATTCTGCATTGAGTTTTAAGAAGTTTGAGTATTTCTCTGCTGAAGCTTTCTGGTTTTTTAGTGCAGGATTGGTGCTTATCTTTGCAGGAATAGCCAACTTGATGCACTACCAATTGCAACTGCCTCTTAGTTTCCATTATTGTGCTGTTATAAATATACTTTTAGCGGCTTTTACGGTGCTACTTGCTGTAAAAACACAGTTACCTACAGCGCTATTAGTCGCTATTTTTTCAGTAATAATGACCCTTTTAATATTTTTAAACAAGTAAAGATGATAAGACTGTATAAAGCAGCACATCTATGAGTAAAGGTAGTACCTTATTTTGAGGAGGAATAAGTTCAGTAATAGTTTTTTAAGAAATTATTCTATGATAAAAATATTTTGCATTAGGTTGATTTTTGTTTTGTAACGTAAAAAATATTTGACTTTATTATACCGTGTGGGAAAATTGTTGTATCTTTGTCTTTCAATGCTTTTATCTTTCATTTTATGAAGAAAGTTATCCTACATCATACTTGTAGTCCAGAAGGAGGAGAGACTTATGTGTTACAGAATGCTCCCTTCTTTGCCAAAGATAATCCTCAAAATATGAAATATCAATTCTTAGGAGGAGGGTATTATCTCTGGGAAGATGATATAGAACAGGCCAAATATTGGGGCAAAATTCATTATAGAAATGTCTTTTTGATTGTTGAATTTGAATGTTATCTTCAGGAAGAATATCTTTTAAATCTTAATGAAAGGGAGGGACAAAAGAAATTCAAAGAAATTATCCAGATTTTACAGACCAAAATAAACCAAAATAATAGAAATACGAAAATAGAACAAGACTGGACACTAAGTAGAATCATTAAGTTTCTCTACAGTGGCAAAAGTGGCATATTGTTTGATTATAAAGCTATTAAAGTAAAAGATGTTTTCTCTTCCAATAGAAGACAATTAGAAATAAAATTTACCTCATACAAACCCAATTACACTTATATAGACAGTATCTATTTTTATTATTTTCATAATAAAGAAGACATGAATATTATCTCTAAAAAAATAGTAAGATGAAAGAAACAGATATCCTTTTAGAACGTTTTAGAAAAAGTATTGAGGATATGCCCAATGAAGATTTCCTAAAACTTTTAGATGAAATAGAAGCACAACCACAGGAAGAGAATGAGCTTACAGTAGGTGAATTTTTGTCCTTAATAAGTGAAGACAGTGCTACCACTAAACCTCTCTTTGCTGATGATTTAGAAGAAGCTGTAAACTAAATTTGCCAATTAGCTAATATTGTCAATTAGCCCTTTAACTCATGATTTCCGTTTATAAACTAAAACCTAAATTCCAGCAGCTATTGCACCCTCTATTGGTATGGCTACACCAAAGAGGGGTTACTGCCAATGAGATTACCATAGTGGCTATTGTGTTTTCCTTAGGAATCGGTGTGCTCTTTTGGGAGGCTTCTGAGGTACCACTCTTCTTTTTGGCACTGCCCGTAGGGCTGTTGATTCGTATGATTCTCAATGCGCTTGACGGCATGATGGCGCGTGAATTTGGCCAAACCTCTCGCTTAGGAGAGGTGCTCAATGAGTTGGGCGATGTGGTTTCCGATGTGTTTATTTTCTTTCCTTTGCTTAAGTATCACCCTGAAAGCCTTTACTTAGTAGTGGCCTTTATTGTGCTGAGCATACTCAATGAGTTTGCTGGCGTCATGGGCAAGGTATTAGGAGGGGAAAGGCGCTATGAAGGACCTATGGGCAAGAGCGACCGCGCACTATTGGTGGGTATCTATGGGCTACTGGCCTACTTTGGAGTAGGAATAGCGGCTTATTCCAAAGTGATTTTCGCCATTGTCATTGCCCTATTGCTCTTGAGTACTTTTATTCGTCTAAAAAAGGGACTCTATGCCACACGATAACAAATATGCCGATGTACCACTGCGTATCAGGAGTTGGGGGGTGATTATCTGTGTTTTTGCCGCCGCTATTTCGCACCCTTACGCGATATACCTCTTTTCCCTATGGGTAAGTTTTCAAGCCCTTACGGAACTGGGGAGCCTTTTTGCCTTCAATGCTACCTATTGGCGTATAGCCATTCCCCTATTACAAGGCATACTCCTTGTGAGCTGTCCTACTTATCCCACCTATATGGTAGGAGCTGGCGCCTTGGTCGGTGTTAGCCTTATCCTGAGTCTCTGCTTAAGACAAGTCCCCTTAGGTCTCCCCCTTTCCTTACTGATTGTCTTGGTTGCCTATCCGCACCTGACTTTCTTACGTATGGAACCCCAAGGGGTGTTGTGGATCCTCTTTTTGGTAGTCGTCACGGAACTCAATGACATCTTCCAATACCTCACGGGTAAGCGCTTCGGTAAGCGGAAGATCCTGCCCAAGGTAAGCCCTAATAAAACCGTAGAAGGTTTTGAAGGAGGGCTACTACTCACCCCGCTCTTGAGTATGGGCTTAGGCAAATTGTTAGGGCTACCTACTGCGCTACCTACTTTAGCCTTAGTGGGGCTGGCTCTTAGTTTTTTTGGTTTCTGGGGAGATGTAAGTTTCTCCTACCTCAAGCGGCGTGCAGGCGTAAAGGACACAAGTAACCTTATCCCTGGACATGGAGGACTTTTAGACCGTATAGACAGCCTATTGTACAACTGTATTTGGTTTTACTTATGGATACGATAAAACCTTTCCACAACTGTCTGCTCCTCTCAGGCGGAGGTACCCGTTTTGCCTTATACAACGGAATGTATGCCGCACTACATGCCTTGGGCAAAGCCCCTGACTTACTCATCGCCTCATGCGGAGGCGCCTTTGCCGCTTTGGTAATCAATGCCTTTGCTACGGACAAGGAGCGGAAATCCTATTTGCAATCGGAAGAATTTTACGAGTTTATCAAAAGCCTATCCCTTACTCCTTATAGCAAGCTACACCGCTTGGGAATTTTGGCATTGCAAAAGCGGTATGACAAGCGCCGAGCTCCTTTGGTAGAGGATGTGTATCAGCGCTATTTGGTGGCTATGCGGGAAGAGCTTTCTTCCTTATTACCCTCTTTGGCACAAGTGTCTTTTTCAGCTACTTTGCCTACCATTGTCATAGGAGCAAAGATGCTATTTGCCCCCCATGAGTGTGGCAAGCCCAGAGGTGAGCGGAAGCTATACCAAGAAGTGCTCATGACTGACCCCATGACCGCCCAGAGGATAAACCTCTCAGCTATAAAGCATACTGAAGCCAACTATACCCATTCGGCCATAACGGCTGACATACTTATCAGAACAGAAATGCCTATGCTCACGGCTGCACGAATTTCTATATCGGATATGTTCTATGTAGCGCCTGTGGCTTACAAAGGCACCTATTATGCAGGCGGGGCTATTGACCTTGTCCCTATGGAGGTAGCAAGTGCTCTTTCAACAAACGTTATTGCCGAAGAGAAACAAGCCTACTCCCCTA
>CAJZFM010000247.1 GCA_915070235.1 uncultured Capnocytophaga sp.
CGCTTTGGTACTTTGGACTTGGTACGAGGCGACTGGCGACACTATACCAAATCGCTCAAGGACGACCTTTCGGCTCCTGATGCAGGTGCCAGTACCGAAATAGGTTCGGTGAATCTCATAGAGAATGGTACCCGCCAGCCGATACCTTACCGTATGCCACCTGGGGTATATCGTGAACAAATCAATCAGAACAATACCATTGTCAGCCAAAACGAGCAATCACTTTCCTATACCGTATGCGACTTGTCGCCACGCGATGCTCGTGGGGTGTATAAGAACCTCCATGCCGACTTGCGCCAGTACAAGCGTATCAAGATGTTTGTCCATGCCGAGCGCTATAAGAACCAACCCCTTGCCGATGGCGAGTTGGTGGCCTTCGTTCGCTTGGGTTCAGACCTATCGGAAAACTTCTATCAGGTGGAATTACCGTTGCAGGTAACCCCTGCAGGAGCCTACTTGACCGAGGGTATATGGCCAGCTGCCAATAGCTTTGATATTCCTATGGACGCTCTCACCCAGATGAAAGCCAAAGGTATCAATAGCGGTAACTTGGCCAACCTTACCTATTATGATGCGGCACTGAACCATATCGCCTCACCTGCGACCACCCCTCATGTAATGGGGCAAAACCGCTATGCGATTAAGGGGAATCCCTCCTTGGCCGATGTGCAAATCATCATGGTAGGGGTTAAGAACGCAACGAGCAACCACGTCTGTGGAGAAGTATGGTTCAATGAACTGCGTATGGCCGAGTTAGAGAACAAAGGCGGTTGGGCAGGTATTGCTGCTGTGGATCTCAATGCAGCCGACTTTATGGACATGTCTGTTACAGGAAAAATCAGTACGGTAGGCTTTGGTACTGTAGAGCAGAAGCCTAATGAGCGCAGCCGAGAGGAAGTAAAACAGCTTGATGCTATGATGAATATCAATGCAGGTAAGCTCTTCCCTAAGAAGTGGAATGTACAGATGCCTGTAGGGCTTAACCGTTCCTCTACGGTAGCTACTCCTGAGTATGACCCTCAGTATGAGGATATTAAGCTCAAAGATCGCATAGCTGCTGCACAGAACCAAGCACAGAAAGACCTTATCAAAGAACAAGCCGTGGATTATACCCTCAGGCGAGGTATCAGCCTTATCGGGGTGAAGAAGAACCTCGGAGAAGGAGAGAAAGCTAAGGTGTATTCCATAGAGAACTTTACGCTGAACTATGCCTATAACCAAATGGATCACCATGATTTTGAGATAGAAAGCCAAAGAGAACAGAACGTACGCACAGGGGTGCTCTATGCCCATGCCTTCGAGCAGAAGAAATGGGAGCCCTTTAAGGGCAACCAACAGGTGAGCGCCAGCAAGTACCTCAAGTGGCTATCGGAGGTGAATTTCAATATCTTGCCGAACAATATCTATATAGGGCCTACCATCACGCGCACCTTTGCTCGTCAGCGTTTCCGTGAGGTGTATCCGTTAGGCGTGAATCCTAATACACAGGTACCACTTCCTGAGTTGCAACAGCGCAACTACCTATTTGATTGGCAATATGGTATCAACTATTCACTGACCAAGTCGCTCAAGGTAAGCTATGATGTTACCAATAGCAATATAGTACGTAACTATTACCGTTATAATAATATAGGTGAGCGAGAGCTGAACAAAGAGCTCACCCTATGGCATGACTTCTGGAATCAAGGAACACCGAACCACTTCATGTCCGCCTTCAAGGTCAATTATGAATTGCCATTGGATAAGCTACCTTACTTATCCTTTGTCAAGGCCTCCTATTCTTATACAGGAGACTTTGATTGGCAACGAGGCTCTGAGGCCTTGACCCAAGTGGCAGGACATCAGATCAATAAGGTGCAGAATGCCAATACCCACAACCTAACGGCCAATATGACTTTTGACCGCTTCTACACCTCTTTAGGGGTGAAGAATAAGGGACTTGGCCAGAAATCCACCGGCAAGGATCACCTCTTGCGCTTGGCCACTATGATCAAGCGTATTGGGGTAAGCTATACCGAGACTAACGGCTCTATGCTCCCAGGGTATTTGCCACAGGTAGGATTCTTTGGTACCTCCCAACCTTCGTTGCCGTTTGTTTTCGGTTGGCAAGATGATATTCGCTACGAAGCAGGTCGTCGCGGTTGGCTCACTCGTTTTGATGATTTCAACGAACAGTTTATCCGCTCTACCAACAAGACGCTCAACCTAACGGCCAGTTTGCAGCCCGCTAATGATTTGCAAATAGATCTGAAGGCCGATCGTGAGTATATAGACAACTTTGAAGAGACCTTCAATGCCGTACCAGGGTATTACAATCCGCTAATAGGCAATACTACGGGGAACTTTATGATCTCCGATAATATGATATTGACCTCTTTCATGGCATCGGATGAGTATAGCTCTAAGGCCTTTGAGAAGTTCAAGGACAATAGAATCGTCATTGCAAGGCGCTTGGCCGCACAGCGAGGTATCAACCTCTCCGACCCTAACAACCTTGATGCCGATGGCTTCCCTAAGGGCTATGGCAAGAACAACCAAGCGGTGCTGATGCCAGCTTTCTATGCCGCTTATACCGGGCGAGATGCCGAAGGGGTAACCTTGGGTGCTTTCCGCAGCTTTCCAATTCCAGCTTGGACAGTGCGTTATTCAGGACTGATGCGCCTTGAGAGCTTCAAGAATGCTTTCCGTCGCTTCTCCCTTACCCATGGCTATCGTGCCAGCTATGCGCTGAGTGATTTCCGTACCAATCTGGAGTATGTCAAGAACCCAGACCAGTTAGACCAAGGAGGTAATTTCCGCAACGAAAAGCTCTTTACCAATGTGAACCTCGTAGAGCAGTTCTCTCCGCTGATTCGTATAGATGCCGAATTGCAGAACTCTCTGAGTGTGATGGGAGAAATACGTCGCGACCGCACCATCTCTATCAGCTTGGATAACAACTATCTCACTGAGCTTATGCGCCGAGAATACCGCTTGGGCTTGGGTTATCGTATCAAGGATATCAGCTTTGCCTCCCGCTTCAATGGGCGCGATGTGATCATCAAGAGTGACCTGAACCTCAAGGCTGATATTGCCCTACGTAGCGACTTTACCGTAATCCGCAATATGGAGCTTAACGACAACCAAGTAACCAACGGGCAAACCTCTTGGCTTGGTCGCTTCACGGCAGATTACTCGTTCTCTAAGAACCTATCAGGAATCTTCTATTTTGATTATTCCTTCTCTAAATACGCCATCTCTACCTCTTTCCCTATGACGACCATACGTACAGGAATTACCGTGAGATATACGTTTAATTAGTGACAAGTGACGAGTGACTAATGACAAATGCAAATCAATAGTTAAAAAATATCTCTATAATCTAATTCGTTAAGACGCAATAAATTGCGTCTCTACGGATGACTACGCTAATCAGTAGTTGTCTTGGCCAGCGTTTGTGTAGAGACGCAATTTATTGCGTCTTAGGCAGTTAGCGAATAGTGTTTTAACTATTGATTTGCATCTATAATTCTCAAGAATATGAAAAAAATATTAATGACTATAGCGTTTGCTGCTCTTACCATAGCAGGCGCTAACGCACAAGTAAAATTTGGCGTTCGTGCAGGGCTTAACC
>CAJZFM010000248.1 GCA_915070235.1 uncultured Capnocytophaga sp.
TCATATTCATCAGAATTTTTTTTTGAAAAAAATTTGGTTGTTAGAATATTATATTATATCTTTGCACCCTGAAAGTAAAAAGAAATTATTTTAAGTCTCATAAGAAATAAATTAAGTGAATATGAAAACAAATGTGTTAGGCTATCCGCGTATCGGTGAGAAGCGCGAACTGAAAAAAGCCAATGAAGCCTTTTGGGAGGGAAACCTCAGCGAAGAAGAGCTGCTGGCCGTAGCGGAGAATATCCGTGTACATAACTGGACACTGCAAAAAGAAGCTGGTATTGACCTGATCCCTTCTAATGACTTTTCTTTGTATGACCAAGTATTGGACTTCTCCTTTACTATCAATGCGATTCCTGAACGCTTTGCCCCTACACAAAGCCTCTCCGAGCTAAAACAGTACTTTGCTATCGCTCGTGGCTACCAAAAAGACGGCATTGACGTTACCGCCTCTGAAATGACCAAATGGTTCGATACCAATTACCACTATATCGTTCCTGAATTTACTAAAAACCAAGCCTTTTCTATTAAGGTAAATAAACCTCTACAAGAATACAACTTAGCTAAAAAACATGGGTTTGAAACCAAACCTGTACTCCTTGGAATCATCTCTTACCTGCTCTTAGGTAAAGAAAAAGAAGCTGGCTTCCACCGTCTGGAACTAACTGACCGCCTACTTCCTGTATATATAGAGCTTGTAAAAAGCCTTGTAGATGCAGGTGCTAAAACTATCCAGATAGATGAGCCTTACTTGGTGCTTGACCTCCCTCAGGGGGCTGCCGAGGCTTACAAAAAGGTATATACTGCCCTTAAAGCTCAGTTCCCTAACACCGAATTTATCCTTACCACTTACTTCGGTGCTTTGGAAAACAATACAGAATTAGCCGTATCTCTTCCTTTTGATGTACTACACATTGACCTTGTGCGTGCAACTGCTCAGCTTGACAGCGTACTAAAGGCGCTTCCTAAGGACAAAAAACTTTCCTTGGGTATTGTAGATGGCCGTAACATTTGGAAAAACAACTTTGAACACTCCCTTGCTCTTATTGAGAAGGTAAAAGAAGTGATCAGCAGCGATCGTATATATATTGCCTCTTCTTCTTCCTTGTTACACTCTCCTTGTAACTTGGAGCTTGAGAACAACGAAAAGGTTCTTACCCCTGAGATCAAGCAATGGCTCGCTTTCGCCAAACAAAAAGTAAAAGAAATCGCTACCCTCAAGACGCTTGCTTTAGGCCATGACCTTAGCCCTGAGGTGAAAGCTATCTTTGAGGAAAACAAGAAGGCTGCCCAAAATCGTAAAACTTCTACCCTTATCCACAATCCTGAAGTAAAGGCTCGTGTCAAGGCCATTACTGATAAGGATAGCCAGCGCAAGAGTGCTTTCGCTACCCGCCAAAAGGTTCAAGAAGAAGCGCTACACTTACCGCTATTCCCTACCACTACCATTGGTTCTTTCCCTCAGACGCCTGAGGTGCGTTCTTGGAGAGCTTCCTTTAACAAAGGCACCCTATCTCAAGCGGAATATGATAAGAAGTTGGAAAAAGAAATTGAAGAATCTATCCGTTGGCAAGAACAAACAGGTATTGATGTACTAGTACATGGTGAGTTCGAGCGTAACGACATGGTGGAATACTTCGGAGAACTTCTCAGCGGCTATACCTTCTCCAAATTTGGTTGGGTACAGAGCTACGGTTCTCGCTGCGTGAAACCTCCAATCATCTACGGAGATGTATCTCGCCCTAAACCTATGACTGTTCGCTGGAGTAAGTTCGCACAGTCCCTCACTAAGCTCCCTGTAAAGGGTATGCTCACAGGGCCTGTAACTATCCTACAGTGGTCTTTCGTTCGTGATGACCAACCTCGTTCTGAAACAGCTACCCAGATAGCTCTTGCTATTCGTGATGAAGTTGTGGATCTTGAAAAAGCAGGTATCAAAGTTATCCAAATTGACGAGCCTGCTATCCGTGAGGGCTTACCATTGCGCAAGGCTGACTGGCAAGCGTATTTTGACTGGGCTATCAAGGCCTTCCGTATCTCTGCCTCTGGCGTGGAAGACCAAACCCAGATCCATACCCACATGTGCTACTCTGAGTTCAACGATATGATCGAGGCTATAGCCGATATGGATGCCGATGTAATCACCATAGAGTGCTCTCGCTCACAAATGGAACTCTTAGATGTATTTGCCGACTTCAAGTATCCTAACGAAATAGGTCCAGGTGTATATGACATCCACTCCCCTCGCGTACCTTCTGAGGAAGAAATCTATCACCTGATGAAGAAAGCCATTGCGGTAGTACCTTTCCGTAACCTTTGGGTAAATCCTGACTGTGGTCTTAAAACACGCCACTGGGAGGAAACCAAATTAGCCCTAACCGCTATGGTGGAAACCGCTAAGAAACTCCGCGAGGAATACAAAAAATAGTGACTAACGAATAGTGAATAGTGAATAGTGAATAGCTAATAACTAATAACAACTAATCCTAATAGGTCACATTCATTAATAAAGGAGGCTACCCTTTTCGGATAGCCTCCTCTCTTTTATTCATCACTTGTCACTTGTCACTTGTCACTTGTCGTTTGTCATTAATCACTTGTCGTTTGTCATTAGTCACTATTTTCGTGATTACATCTTTGTCAAGATCCCAGCCTCGGGCGGGGGAATATTCTCTAGCATAGTAGATGATTTGCAAGTGGAGTTTGTTCCATTTACGCTTAGGAAAGGCCTTTTTTGCATCTTTCTCACTTTGAACAACCGAAGAACCATCGGAGAGTCCCCAGCGAAAAAGCAGGCGATGTATATGCGTATCCACTGGAAAGGCAGGCACCCCAAAGGCGGTACTCATCACCACACTGGCTGTCTTATGCCCCACCGAAGGAAGAGCTTCCAAGGCTTCAAAGGATTGGGGAACCTCTCCCTCATACTTCTCTATAAGAATATGAGACAGATGATAGATTCCATGCGCCTTCATAGGAGAAAGTCCCACAGGCTTTATAATCTCTCGTATCTCTTCCTCACTGAGCTTGACCATATCATAAGGGTTATCGGCTTTGGTAAAGAGCAAGGGGGTAATCTGGTTCACCCGCGCATCGGTACATTGGGCTGAGAGGATTACGGCTATAAGCAGCGTATAAGGGTCTTTGTGATTTAAGGGAACAGGCGGGTCAGGAAAAAGCTCATCAAGCTTCTCCATGATAAAACGTACTTTCTCTCTCTTGGTCATCTTAGCAATCGGCTATACTTACGGCTACCGCAAGGCCTGCCTCAGAGGTTTCTTTGTATTTGGTATTCATGTCTTGAGCGGTTTGCCACATGGTCTGAATTACCTTATCCAAAGGTACTTTTGCATTCTTAGGATCGGTCTCAAGGGCAAGTTCAGCCGCATTGATTGCCTTCACAGCTCCCATAGCATTGCGCTCTATACAAGGGATTTGTACTAAGCCGCCTATAGGGTCGCAGGTAAGACCTAAGTGGTGCTCCATAGCAATCTCCGCTGCAATCATCACCTGCTCGGGCGTACCTCCCCAAAGTTCGCACAAGCCTGCCGCTGCCATAGCCGAGGATACACCTATTTCAGCC
>CAJZFM010000249.1 GCA_915070235.1 uncultured Capnocytophaga sp.
AAGGTTTTCCATTTGCAAATCTAAATTCTTTCAAGTATTTTGAATCAGCAAATACTTGAGAATAATTGATTATTTCTAGATTATAACTCATAATTCTATTTTCCTATTTTATTGATTAAACTGAATATATTTTAGCATTGGTATTTAATATTTTGATGCATTCTATTTTCTATCTCATTATTAATATAATACCTGTTTTATCCTAAGCGAGCATTTTACCTTGGAAGGCACTAAACTGTTGCCATCATAAAGGGCTACTACTATTATATAAACTAGTACTCCTTCGTGATAACATGCTGACCCGAGAAGGGTATGAAGCTTTGGCACAGGTTTAAAGCCACATTAACGCTGAAGTCGAAAGTTAACAACAGATCTGATATGCCATGTGACAAAATCAGTATCCAGGGGGCGTTGCGCATAGTCTGTACATTATATGGTGGGGCACGAATAAAATAAAAGGAGCAGCATCAGTTGCGATACAGGTAAGAAATGGAAAGCTGATATCAGCATGTAAATCGTGTGGTAAATTTTTAGATAACCTAGGCATCATTGATGGTGTAGCAGCCCAGGATTATTAAAAATATTTTAAATATTGAGGTGAAAATGAAACAACCATATGAAATAAATTCTGATTTTTTTAAAAAGATGATTTTCTGTTCGTTATCACAAGATCTAGAAAAAAGAAAACCTTCCGTACCTATTTCATTGGAAAATAAGAGAGAAGGTTTTTCTTTTCCTAATATAGTTTAAAAAAGGGTGAGCTGGATACAATCTTTAGGCGGATCTTTCTTTGATTGACAATAGAAGATCTCTATTCCTTCAAATTGCTTGTCGGTGATAGTCAGTATAGCTACTTTTCCATAAGGAGGTAGCCATTGCTTGACACGGTTGATATGTACCTCAGCATTCTCCCTACTGGGACAATGACGGATGTACATTGAAAATTGGAACAAATCAAAGCCATCTTTTACAAGAGCTTCTCGGAAATCCTGCGCATCCTTGCGCATCTTCTTTGTTTCCGTCGGTAAATCATAAAGAACTAATACCCACATAAGACGATAAGAATTAAAACGTTCGCTTTTCATAATTCAGGATAGGAGATTTGTCGTTTTTCACCTGTATAACATTTTAGTAATGAAGAAGCGGTCATTTTTACCCCTACGATAAGTGGGCGTACCAATTTCTCTATATTTACATCTTGAGTAGCTATCTGTAGCAAAAAGGTTTTACTCTCTTTGTCTAGACTTTGTTTCTCAGGATGTAGCTGTAACCACTTCATCACAAGCAGATCTGCTATGGGGCGATAAGGTTCCATAATATCACTGGCTAAGCAATAAGGATTGTACTTATTGCGATGGAAGATACCCAAGACCAATAACAAGCCTGTATCTACCAAGGCGCGAGCTATGATACTAAGGAGTACCCCATACCCAAAGTTGAAAAAGGGATTGGGGTAATCTCCAAATCGGTCCCGTAGAAAATCATTGTCAATAAGGTATTTCCAATAGTGTTGTGCAGCAATTCCTTCCATATTGGTGGTATCTCCCGATTTCACTTGTTTGAGGTACTCATACATAGGGGAGGCATACTTGTCCAATTGTTCTAATACCTTGAGTTGGTTTTGTATCTTACACTCTATAGTTTGCTTCCATAGTTGTTTCTTTAGTGGTTCACTTACTTCTATTTGTGTTTTTACGCGTTCAGAGAATAGACTATTGCCGCTAAAGGGGAGCATTCCTGCCAAGGGTAAGTGCCGTTCATCACAGCTGATAAGGATCACATTGTTTTTCATCAGTTCCTGTATCAGCTGGTGAGAGAGGGTGATTTGGTAATGGTCAAGCATCAGTAGCCCTATATCTTCTATAGGGACACTGCCTTTTTCTTCTTTGGTTTCAGGGTCGGTAACCTTTAATTGTTTGTCTTTCAGCTTCAAATAAGCAGGGTTACCTATATAAATAGAACGGTACAACATAGCTTATTGATATTAGATGAGTAAAAATCTTATGCTTTACTAAGATTTCCTAAACGGTCTACTTTTAGTTTGATACAGACTTCTTTTATTTGAATTCCTTCCAGACTTGCTGTTTTAGTATCATAAGAACCAGATAATTTATCTCCTTTTCTTTGCAAATCAACTTCCTTAGGAAAAATAGCTTTTGCAATTCTATTAGGCGTAAAATAACAAGTAGAAGAAAAATCATTTACATTATATATCCTTTCTTTCTGTTCGTTAGAAAGGTTTTGAAAATCAATATCTTCTATGATTTCGCCTTCTACAGGGACATATACCAAGTCATTGGGAGAGAGGCTAAAGAGTAAGGGATCTCCTTTTTCATTATATTCAGGAACAGAAGAGCGTCCTTGTTTCTGTCGTTCAATCACTTCATTGAGCGGAATGGTAGCAAAGGAACGCTTGTTAGCCCCTTGATATATGCCAAAATATAGATTAGGAGCTCCCTGTACGTATTTTTTATATTTTCTACCTTTTTCTCCTAACGCAAATCGACCACTTCCCTTTTCATAGATTCTTACTTTATAGATAGGTTTGTGAGGCTTCCCATCATTATAAATAGATAAATTTTTATTAAGTTCTTCTAATCCTTCGGGAGAAAAGGCTATTTCTGGACTTCCTTTATACTTAAGATAATTAAGTAGTATCTTTTGAATCCCTGTGTCTGTAATTTTTTTTATTTTTTTTTCATCAAAACTACTATCAACAGTTTTTCTAGTAGCAGTAAGTATATCATTCTTAGTTATTTTCTCTCTATCTAAATAAATTTTACCTGAAATGGTTTCCTCATGCAGAGGTTTTCGGATAGCCCAGTTAGTACCCTCCTGCTTGACCATTTTCTTAATATACTTACCATTTTCTTCTACCCAACGTTCATAATAGTTGGTGGCCTTGTTAATCACACGTAGGTTTTGCTTGAAACTTACTACAATACCTTCTAAGGCAGCTTGTACTTCTTGAGTAAAGGTATCCCAAGGTTTTTTGAATATCCAACTATAATTTTCTTCACTTCCTTTATTGTACTTTTTGATGCAAAGTTTTTCTCTAAGTTTATCATGTTCTTTTTGTTTTTCCTTTTTATCTTTTCCTTTTTCTAGAGCATGTTGGTTATTTATATAATTGATATGTTCGCCAGTAACACAAGCAATGATAATCGCGTCTAAAGCGTGATGACGATGATCTATACGCTTCTTTTGAAAACTCTTAAATTGATCATTGATAGGAACTACGGGAATTTTCTTCTGTTTTTCTATACTATATATTGTAAATTTTTCTTTTTGTAACAAATTATTCATTCGTTCAAAACGAGGCAAGATAAGGTTATCCCATATATCATTAAGTCCCCAATCCTGTCTGAGGATAGAGGTAATTTTACCTGTGCATAGAATAACATTTTTGGAATGAACCCCTTCGTCTTGCTCATCTGAACGTACTATCTTAGAAAGAATTTCCGAAATAAACTTACTGATGTAGCGCGTATCATTCATTTGGCGAGCAACCATTTTTTCAGGAATTTCTTCTAAAAGAAGTTTCTTTGTTTTTTCAGGGTTGTTACTATAATGTTCCTTTA
>CAJZFM010000250.1 GCA_915070235.1 uncultured Capnocytophaga sp.
ATAATTTGCCAGTGCCAAAAGTAGAGCCTTTTGACCCTACTATAAAAAGCGCTTATCCACCCGTTGAATATTTGGATACACTCACTTATTTGTAAATTAGCGAGAGTTCGATGTAAGTAAGAAAATAACAGCCCCACCTTATGAGATGGGGCTATTATTATTTGCCTGCGGAGGCGCTCCGCTATTTAACTTCTTCAAAATCTACGTCTTGGACGTTGTTGTCTGGGCCTTGGTTAGGCTGGGGGCCTGGTTCGGAGTAGTTAGCTCCTGCTCCTGCACCGCCGCCTTGTTGTGCTTTGTAGATATCCTCAGAAGCACTCTTCCAAGCATTGTTTATTTTCTCTAAAGCAACTTCAATAGTGGCAATATCTTTGCTTTCGTAGGCTGATTTGAGATCCTCTAAAGCACTTTCAATGGCTGCTTTCTTGTCAGAGGGGAGCTTATCACCGAACTCTTTGAGTTGTTTTTCGGTTTGGAAGATAAGCGCATCGGCCTCGTTCATTTTGGTAGCTACTTCTTGTGCTTTCTTATCGGCTTCGGCATTGGCTTCGGCATCACGCTTCATTCTTTCAATTTCTTCTTGGGTAAGTCCAGAAGAAGCCTCTATACGAATATCGTGTGTCTTACCTGTACCCTTGTCAGTAGCCGAAACATTGATAATACCATTGGCATCAATGTCAAAGGTTACTTCAATCTGAGGTACGCCACGAGGTGCGGGTGGGATACCATCTAAGTGGAAACGTCCGATAGTCTTATTGTCCGCAGCCATAGGTCTTTCTCCTTGTAGCACATGGATTTCCACACTTGGTTGGTTATCTGCAGCGGTGGAGAAGATCTGAGATTTCTTGGCAGGGATTGTAGTATTGGCCTCTATAAGCTTAGTCATCACTCCACCCATGGTTTCAATACCAAGAGAAAGCGGTGTAACGTCAAGGAGCAATACGTCTTTTACATCTCCAGTGAGTACCCCTCCTTGGATAGCAGCCCCGATGGCTACCACTTCGTCAGGATTTACACTCTTATTCGGTTTTTTACCGAAGAAGTTCTCAACGGCTTCTTGTACAGCAGGGATACGTGTAGAACCCCCTACGAGGATTACCTCATTGATATCACTTACGCTAAGGCCTGCATTCTCAAGCGCTTTTTTACAAGGCTCAATAGTACGTTGTACTAAATCCTCAATGAGTTGTTCAAATTTGGCACGTGTAAGAGTACGTACTAAGTGCTTAGGCCCAGTGGCAGTAGCGGTGATATAAGGCAAGTTGATTTCAGTCTGCATAGAAGAAGAAAGCTCAATCTTAGCCTTTTCAGCAGCTTCTTTAAGACGTTGTAGCGCCATAGGATCTTTGCGCAAGTCTAAACCTTCTTCTTTTTCAAATTCTTCAGCGAGCCAGTTGATGATTTTTTCATCTACATCGTCCCCTCCAAGGTGGGTATCCCCATCGGTAGAAAGTACTTCAAATACACCATCACCGAGCTCGAGGATAGAGACATCGTGGGTACCACCCCCGAAGTCAAACACGACAATCTTATGGTCATTGTGTTGCTTATCAAGTCCGTAAGCAAGAGCAGCAGCAGTAGGTTCGTTAATGATACGCTCTACCTTAAGACCTGCGATTTCTCCCGCTTCTTTGGTAGCTTGACGTTGTGCATCGTTAAAGTAAGCAGGTACAGTAATTACCGCACGGCTTACAGTTTGTCCTAAGAAGTCTTCAGCGGTTTTCTTCATTTTCTGAAGAATCATCGCAGAGATTTCTTGAGGAGAGTATAGGCGGCCGTCAATATCCACACGAGGCGTATCGTTGTCACCTTGTACTACAGCATAAGGTACACGTGCTATTTCTTGACCTAAGTCAGAATACTTGTTCCCCATGAAACGCTTAATAGAATAAATCGTTTTCTTAGGGTTGGTAACGGCTTGACGCTTAGCGGCGTCTCCTACCTTTATCTCGCCACCTTCTACGAAGGCAACCACGGAGGGGGTAGTTCTTTTGCCCTCCGCATTGGTAATCACCACAGGGTCATTACCTTCCATTACAGAAACACACGAGTTGGTGGTTCCTAAATCTATTCCAATAATCTTACTCATAATCGTATTATCTTTATTGTCTTATTTTGTCATTTACGCTTTACTAATGGCAAGGATTGTGCCAAAAGCAAAAACATGACAAAATGACAGATGTTATTTCCAATCAATAACTTGCTTACCGACAGAGGAGAGGTATGCATTGGTTTTGCTAAAGTGTTTATTTCCAAACCAGTAACCGCGATTAGCACTCAGTGGAGAAGGGTGTCCTGAGGAGAGGACACAATGCTTTTGAGTGTCAATCAAGGCTATTTTCTTTTTGGCAAAACTGCCCCAAAGTAGGAAGACGATATGCTGACAATTGTCAGATATACTCTTGATGACCGCATCGGTAAAAGTTTCCCAGCCCTGTCCCTGGTGACTACCAGCCATATTGGCACGGACGGTAAGGGTGGCGTTCAGCAGTAGTACGCCCTGTTCCGCCCAGCGAGAGAGGTTGCCGCTTTCAGGGTAGGGCAACTTCAAGTCCTCTTGTATTTCCCTGAATATATTCACCAAAGAAGGCGGATGAGCGATGCCATCTCTTACGGAAAAAGAAAGCCCATTGGCCTGACCTTCTCCATGGTATGGGTCTTGGCCTAAGAGTACCACCTTGAGGTCTTCTACAGGACACTTGTCAAAGGCTGCAAAAATCTCTTTTCCTTTGGGATAGCATGTATGTTCGCTATATTCCTTTTTCACAAAAGTTGTCAATGCTTGAAAATAAGGCTTTTCAAATTCGTTGCTAAGCAAGGCATTCCAAGAGGGGCTGATGCGTACATTCATAGGTGGTCTATATTTCTTGAGTGGCTAAATAGCGTTCGGCATCCATAGCAGCTATAGCACCACTTCCTGCAGCAACAATAGCTTGTCGGTAGTGCTTGTCAGCAGCATCACCCGCTACAAATACCCCTTCTACATTGGTACAGCTGGAGCCTGGTACATTCTCAATATATCCTTCCTTATCCAAAGAGAGATAAGGAGCGAAAATATCCGTATTAGGCTTATGACCGATAGCTACGAAGAAGCCTGTGATAGGAAATTCGGAAAGTTCTTGAGTCTTGTTGTTACGTACTCTGATAGCAGAAACCACTTGTCCATCACCGAGGATCTCCTCGGTTTCTGTATTGAACAAAATAGTAATATTTTCCACTTTTCTTACACGTTCTTCCATAATCTTGGAGGCACGGAAAGCATCACGGCGTACAATCATGGTTACCTTCTTACAGATTTTGGAAAGGTAGAGCGCTTCCTCACAAGCAGAGTCTCCTGCTCCTACGATAGCTACCTCTTGGTTTCTGTAAAAGAAGCCATCGCATACGGCGCAGGTAGATACCCCTCCTCCTGTTCGCAAATAATGTTGTTCGGAAGGTAGTCCGAGATACTTGACCGAAGCTCCTGTACTAATGATGATACTATCGGCATGAATTTCCTTATCCTCCACCCATACTTTGAGGGGTTTGGCAGAAAAATCTACTTTGGTAACCCAGCCAGAACGAATATCAGCCTCAAAG
>CAJZFM010000251.1 GCA_915070235.1 uncultured Capnocytophaga sp.
CTTTGGACTGGAAAAAGCGCTTCCCAAAGTTTGCTCGCGACCTTACGGGTTACCTCCGCGTGGGTACCAATGCCCATGACGATGCCCCCGATGCGCTCACTGGCTCCATAGAGTGTCGCCAGCCCCCCAAGAGGGTCAGCGTCGCGGAGATGTTTGGAAGGATTTAAGCGAATAGTGAAAAGTGAATAGTGAAAAACGCTATTCAGGCGCTCACTCTTCACTTTTCACTAATAACTCTTCACTCTTCACTTTTCGTTATTCACTTAATTATGTTAGATATTTCTTTACTCAAATCAGGGCGTAACGCCCCCTTACCCAATCCTGTAGAGGCACAAAAAGCCCTCAACCCAGCCTTGCACCCCGTCAATGACCCTGTGCTGAGGCGAGATAAGCAGGTACAGACCTCCGAAGGCACACGCCTTGAGCGTGTTGCCCGCATTGCCTTGCCCTTGCAGCAGCTTATCATCAAGCGCTCGGTGGCCTTCCTCTTTGGTACTCCTGTGCGCTATGAGTGCGACAGTGAGGACAAGCAGCACCAACAGGCCTACAAGGCTATCCTTAAAATCCTCGCCCAAGCCAAGGACAACAGCCTAAACCGACGTATTGCCCGCGCGACCTTCTCCTTTGGCGAATGTGCTGAGCTGTGGTACCCCGTCCCTACTGCTATCCACTATGACTATGGGTTTCCCTGCCAGTTCAAGCTCCGTTGTAGTCTGTTCTCGCCTGCCTTTGGCGATACACTCTACCCCTATTTTGACGCCACTGGTGATATGACAGCCTTCTCTCGCGCCTATAAGAGCCTCAACCCTCAGGGAGAGAGCGTAGGGGAGCTTGCCGATTACTTTGAGACCTACACGGCCACCGAACATTACCTATGGCGCATGGTATCAGGTCAATACCTCTTAGAAGAGGGCTATCCCAAGCCCAATCCTATCGGTAAGATACCTATAATATATGCCCACCAACCCCATAGGGAGACCCAAGAGGTAGATCCACTCATTGAGCGACTGGAACACCTGTTGTCCAATTTCGCCGAAACCAACGACTACCATGCCGCACCTAAGCTCTTTGTCACAGGCAACATACAGGGCTGGAGCCAAAAGGGCGAACCAGGGGCTATTATTGAGGGCGACAAGGACGCCTCCATGCAGTACATCTCTTGGCACAATGCCCCCGAATCGGTCAAGCTGGAGATGGACACCCTGCTGCGTATGATCTACACCCTCACCCAGACCCCCGACATCTCCTACCAAAGTGTCCAATCCATGTCGCCCCCATCGGGTGCCGCCCTCAAGCTCCTTTTCCTCGATGCCTCGCTCAAGGTGCAGGACAAGCGCGAAATCTTTGACGCCTACCTATCACGGCGCTTGGCCATTCTCAAGGCCTACCTCGCTCAGCTACATACCCCCCTGAGGCAAGCTGCCGCCCAAGTGGAGATCACCGCACATATTCAAGAACTAATTTAATGAGGCAATGAGGCAATTGGTCAATGAGACAATGAGCAAATCGCCAAATCAACTAATCAACTAATCAACAAATTATCCTATGTTATTTTTTCTCGTTCCCTTAGTCCTCTTGTATCATTCCGATACGTCCATAGCCTTGCGAGATAGGCTGTATTACCTATGGCAAACGCTCTCTCGCAGCGCCCCCTTCATGCTCCTATACCGCTACTTCCACTCTTGGCAACAGACCCATGAGGCTTTTCTGGTTGCTTTAGGAGTAGCCCTTGTGGTCAATATGTTTGTCGGGGTCGCCTACCACCTGCGCCAGCGTACTTTTTCCTTGTCGGAGCTGTTAAAGAAAAGCGCCCAGATGCTTGGGGTCATCGCTGCGGTATATATACTCTTGGCAATGCTAAAAGTCCCTTTGGCCGAGAGCCACACTGGCGAACTCTTTGAGAGCACTCTCCAGCTGATGACCCTGCTATACCCAGTGAGCAAGGCCGTCAAGAACATCTTTGTCCTCACCCATGGCAAGTATCCCCCCGCTTGGGTGATGAAGGCGCTCTATAACTATGAAAAAGAGGGCAAACTCAAGGAATTTTTTAATAATGACAGATAAATCAACCATAAATTTTCACTAACTTTGTACCTAAAATAAAACCAATATGAAACGCATAATACTTATACTCCTCTTAGGTGTTTATTCCTCAGCATTCGCACAAAAAAAGATAGAAGGTCTATGGTATCTCCTTGAGCTCTTTGGAAAAAGAAACCCCGTGGAGATATACCGTTTGCAAAAGACAACCAAAGCAACAGCAGGCTATCTCATAGATTTTGCTAAGGATAAGACTTTTTATAGTACTTATTTTGCCCCTTGTGGACGGGATTGTTTTGTCAATACTAAAGGTACTTATAAGAGGGTAGATAGGCATTACCTATCTTTTCATGTAGATACTTTCTCTGCTTATGGAGAAGGATGTGAGAAAGCTGAACATGAAAAAATAGATACCGATTTGGGTAAGTACTATGTCTATTTTTCACCAAGTGGAATACTTTACCTGATCAAAAGTACAGGAAATCTCAAGCAAGATAAGCAGTTAGCTCAGGATGCAGAACAGTTTGACGACCTTTATCTTATTGTAAAGTATATTTACAAACAACATAATAAGGGAATTGCCTCTTATAATCCTTCTTTTAGAGAAGAAGTAGCCACTTATGCAGCACAAGTACTCAAGCTAACACATTATAGAGTATGTTTGCAGTTTTTTATAGAAGGATCTATAGGAAACATAGGCTTAGTCAAGGACTTGGATACAGGCACTTATTTCTATGTGGCTGAGAGCATCTATGTTCAAAAGGGAAACGAACTCTTCCATTTCACCTCAGAAGAACTGAAAAGTGAAGAATGAAAAGTACTTATCACTCGCCATTAATCATTAACCATTAACCATTAATCATTTGTCATTATTTAGACTTTTTACAAATTACAATAAAAAGGTCTTACCCTCTTTTAAATTACATTAAGAAGTTGTATTTTTGCAGCGTAGTAGTGGGTATGCTTAATGCCTTTGATTACAAGGGAAAAGAGTATAAAAAATAGGACTACAAAGAAAAAAAGAATAGATAGTTTTTTGTTTTTAATAGCTTTTTTATGAAAAAGAGTAGAAATTATAAGGGAGGATCATGGCGAGCGTTATGGCTTATGGCTATGCTGTTCCCTATATACTTGTTTGGACAAGATGCTTCAGGCGACCCCGCCAAGGGGAAAGACTTGTTCAAGGCCAACTGTGCCGCTTGTCATAAGTTGGAAGGAAAGCTGGTAGGCCCTCCTCTTGGGGGCGTTACCGAGAAAAAATCTGCCGAATGGCTACACAAGTGGATCAAAAATAGCCAGGCCCTCATCGCCGCTGGTGACAAGGATGCAATCGCTATCTTTGAGGAGTACAACAAGGTGCCTATGCTCGCTTACGAGAGTATCCTCTCCGATGAGGACATCAACAATGTATTGGCCTATGTAGCTGACCCTGCTAAGGCCGATGCAGCGGCTGCCCCTGCTGCTCCTGCCGCTGGTGATGCTACAGCTGCCGCTGCCCCTGCCGCCACTG
>CAJZFM010000252.1 GCA_915070235.1 uncultured Capnocytophaga sp.
CTTCTTCTCCCCTCTGCAAACAAGAGGAAAGACATGAAAATCAAGCAGTCAGCATACAGCTCAACCTTTGTTCATAAAAATAATATGGTTTTCTTTTCCTTATTTTTGAAAAAAAATGTATCTTTGCAGTGATTTTACCAAAACAGTTAATTTCCTCATATGATACCAAATTTCAAATACCCTACTCCTATTGATAAAGAAGTCAATTGGGATAAGTCTAAAACGATTATGAGTCGTACTGATGCGGCAGGTGTGATTGATTACGTTAATCAAGTATTCTGTGATGTGTGTGGCTATACTGAAGAAGAACTTATGGGTTCTCCACACAACATTATCCGCCATCCCGATATGCCTCGTGTAATTTTCAAAGTTCTTTGGGACAATATACAACAAGGCATAAACTTCCATGCGGTGGCCAAGAACTTAGCCAAATCAGGCGAATACTACTGGGTGGTAACGGATTTTGACATCATCAAAGATGCCCAAGGGAAAATCGTAAGCTACTTGGCGCGTCGTACTTCAGTTCCTAAACAAAGTATAGATAAATATATTGCTCCCCTCTATGCCAAGATGCTCCAAGTGGAAGCCGTAGGGGGTATGGAAGCCAGTGGGGCTTATTTGGCCAACTTCCTCAAAGAAAATGGCTACTACGACTATATTGACTTTATAGAAAACGCAATCCTTGAATTTAAGTGAAAAGTGAATAATGAATAATGAATAGTCATTAACGCGAATCAATAGTAGAAAAACAATCATTAAGACGCAATAAATTGCGTCTTAGGCAGTTAGCGAATAGTATTTTAACTATTGATTCGCGTCATTAGTCACTTGTCACTTGTCATTAGTCACTTGTCATTAGTCGCTGTTTTTCTTCTTTTTTAGAAACAAATAAGTCGCCCCTCCTAAAATACTGGCCATAAGTGCGGCCAAAATAAAACTGCCTGTAAGATACTGCACAAGGTGTGCCTTGACAAACTCTTGGGTAATCTCACCCTTGGGAAGCAAGTCCCCGCCAACAAAAAATCCCCCTACCTTGAGCGAACTCCATACAATCACTGGGATTATAGGCGGAATACTGATGTTGGAAGCCAAAAAGGCCAAGGACTTATTCAGCCCCAATAGTACCGAAAAGGTAATAGTCAGTGCCGTTTGCAAGCCCCATAAGGGGGAAATCCCAAAGAAAACACCCAAAGCTATAGAAAAGGCTTTCTTGCTATCGGAGAGTTTCGTCTCTAAAAGATCTTCCTTAAGAAACGCTCTAAAGCTTTTTTTTTGAAACTTCCTCAGAAAATCACGGGGTTTGATATAAAAAAGGGCAATAAGCACCAAAACTGTGTTGAGCAGACTGATACGTACAAAATCCCACACTGGCCGAAAGTGAGAGACCCGCTCTTGTGGATCATAGAGCACTCTTATAGGCACAGGTTTTATAGGTACTCCACGCCAACTGCTTCTAACAAGTACTTCTATCTCAAACTCAAACTTTCCTGTAAAATAACGCTTTGGTATCCTCTCAAGCGGGTATAAGCGATAACCTGACTGGGTATCAGGGAGTCTCACACCTGTCTCCAAGTGAAACCAAAAGTTGGAAAACTTATGGCCAAAACTACTCTTTCTGGGGACGCCCTCCACAGTCATATCGCGGTTACCCACCAAGAGCGTAGGAGTAGGTTCCTGAGCAATAGCAGTGAGGAAATGAGGAATATCCTCTGGGAAGTGTTGGCCATCGGAGTCTATCGTCAGCACATACTGGTAGCCCTTGGCTCTTGCCACACGAAAGCCCTCTTGCAAGGCCTTGCCCTTGCCTTTGTTCTGAGCGAAGGTAATGACTTCTATTTGAGGATAACCAGCAAGGATCTCGGCTGTACTATCAGTAGAACCATCATTGACGACGATTACCTCAGGGGTATAGGAAAGAACCCCATCCAATACTCTGGAAAGGGTTTTATCATTGTTATAAGTAGGAATAAGTACAGCGTAATTAGTAGTCAATGATTAATGATTAACTAAATTTCTCAAATCCTTTGCCATATACTGCCTCTACATTGGTGCGGGTTACAAAGGCTTCTGGGTCTATGCTATTGACTAAGCGGAAAATAGTGGTTCCTTCACCACGGCGTGCAAAGACGATAATCACCTTTTGGGGGTTCTTGGTGTACCAGCCCACACCATCCACTACGGTACAACCACGCTTGAGTTCGGTGTTGATATGGGTGGCGATCTCTTCATATTTCTTAGAAAGTATAGTCACCTGTATGGCCCGTTTGGCGCCATTCATCACCACATCCACAGCCTGATACATAATAGGCAACAGGATAATCCCTAAGACCATTTTCTCTATAGTATAGCCCTTAAGTACGAATATAGAGGAGGTCACAATAAGTAAATCCACCACCAAGAGAATGCGAGAGATGCGTATCTTGAAATATTTGGTTACTAAAAAGCCAATAATATCCACCCCACCGGTACTTCCATTGACTGAATAGACCATTCCCAAACCTGTTCCCATCAAAATACCTCCCAAGACTATGGAGATAAAAGTATCATGTATCAGTGGATTTGCAGTAAAGTATGGGGTTAAGTAGGTCTCCCCTATCTTCACCCCCAAGGTAAGCAAGCCTGCTCCTATGACTGTATTGATCACAAAAGTCTTGCCTAAAAAACGGAAGGCAAGTACTAAGAGCGTCAAATTTACCACTAATATAGTAGTAGAAGCATCTATGCCTGTAGCATATTTGATCAAAAGAGCTGCTCCTGCCAAGCCTCCTGTTACCACCTTATTAGGCATGATAAAACCTGTAAGCCCAATAGAATAAATAACAATGGCAAAAGCGATGTAGAGATAATCTTTGATATAGAAAGATTTCAAATACTCAATGGTGTTGCGTTTTTTATCCATAACACAAGCTATTATTGCTGTTTTTTTTCGTGGCACAAAAATACGATTTTTTTAGAGTAAAAAAAGATTTTTGAACAATTTTTTTCAGCCAAAAATAAAAATATTTTTGTACCTTTGCAAAGCATAAGAGGGAAAGGCTCGCTTTTGCGAACCCCCTTTTTTGATGTAAATTTAAAACACTCGCCCCAACTGCAATTGGGGCATTTTTTTTAACACTCGCCCACACTCCTTATATTTATTATTTTTGAACCCTGCAAGGTTTTATTTTCTCCGTCTCTTTGTTCCTTTAGATAGTTTTCTATTTCAAGACGCTTAAATAATACTTTTGACTTTCTTCCTCCCGTCTGTATTTTGCCAAAAGCTCCATTTGTTACAAGGCTTTCTACCTTTGCACGCCCACATTTTAGCATTCTTTGTACGTCCTTATAAGTGAGTAGTTCCTTTTCTTGCTTCCTGTTAAGCTCTATTACCTTTTGCTCTATGAAATCAATTTTTTCAAGTATTGCGGTTAATACTTCGGATTGTACTATTTCGATATTATTACTTACCATACTTCTAACATTTTTTATTTTTTAACTGCTGTAATTCTTCTATTCGCTCTTCTGATATTCTTAGGGCGTGGTTAATATAA
>CAJZFM010000253.1 GCA_915070235.1 uncultured Capnocytophaga sp.
GATTATATTGTATTTTTTAAATATTGCCTACTCTAAAAGGTTTTCAGTTTCCCCTATTTATTTCTTTAGATAAAAGGCTGCGGGCATCCCGTTTTGCTTAGCTCGAAGCCCGACCAAAGGCAAGAGAAGAATGGCTGACAAAGATACAAAATTATCTTTATACTAACATCCTTTTGCCTTACTTTTTTCAATTCTCTTCTGTTTTTTTGCCATAGGAGATGATATACAATTCTTTTTGTAGTTTTTTCGCCTTAGTAATACTATCTTTGGTACCTTTTGATTGTCCGTCCCAAAAGGCAAAGACCACATCGGCATTTTCAATGATTTGGGTATTGCGTACCAGGGTTGCCCCGCGTCCGTATTTTTGGTAATCAGGCTTGAAAACCAAGAGAGGTATGTCCATCTCAGCAGCAAATTGAGCGGCAAGGGTATCGGCTCCTTTAGCACCCCCCGATACGATGTTTTCAGGTGTCTCATGCGTATCTATATACGCTAAAAGGCTTTCTTTCAATAGGGTATAGTCGCTGAAATCGCGCCCCCCAACAATGGCTATATTCATATCATTTATTTTTTATGGTGCAAAGGTCTTTGCTTATCGCGCCAAAACTTGTCGTTCTAAGAAAAAAGTTTTATCTTTGTCCAAAAAAACAAATGAGCTTAGTCAATAACTTTCTTAGGCATCGCTTCCTTATAGAACGGCTGCGCATAACTGCTCGTTCGCTTGGGGATTTTGAAGATGATTTAGCCCACAGTGGGGAATATGCAGAAGTAAAGCCTTTTAGCAAACGTACCTTACAGCGCGATATAAAAGACATTAGAGAGATCTATCACATTGATATTCAATACAACAAATCCATTAAAAAATATGAAATTGTGGAAGATAATGACCTTTATGCTCAGAATCTTTTTGAGGCATTCGATGTCTTTAGAGCGCTACAAAATCATGGAAATCTCTCCAAACTTATTGCTTTTGACCATCGCTACCCCAAGGGTACTTCTCACCCAGCAGGCACCCAACACCTCTCTACTTTGCTACAAGCTATCAAGCAAAAGAAACAGCTACAATTGCACTACTACAAGTTTTGGGGAAGCAAAGAGGTACAAATACGCACTATTGAACCTTATTTGCTCAAGGAATCACAACACAGATGGTATGTATTAGCCTTGGATGTGGATAAGAAAGCCCTTAGAGTATTTGGTCTTGATCGTATTAGGGCTATTGAGGACAGGGGGATGAAGCGTATGCAACGCCCGCCTCAAGGAATTGAACGTTTTTTTGATGATAGTTTTGGGGTATGGGTGGATAACGACCGCACCAAAGCCGAGAAAGTTATCCTTTCCTTTAGGAGAAACGAAAAGGATTCGTTTTTTACACCAAATCCTGCTGAATACCTAAGAGCTATGCCGCTGCACCGCTCCCAAGTCTTTCTCAAAGATACCCCTGAAGAGATCGTTCTCTCTCTACAAATAAAGATCACCCCCGACTTTGTCAAGGAGATTCTCTCCTATGGAGCGCATGTGAAGGTGGTTGCCCCTGAGCACTTGGCCGAGCGGGTCAAGAGTGAGATAAAAAACGCCCTACAACTCTATGATAATTGAATAAAAATTCGTAACTTTGCGTGCCTTTTTATTCAAGACAAGCCTCAAGAGACTTGTTAAGTATTAACTTTTAATCTGTTTTATAATGAGTACAACCATTAGAGAATTAGAACCAAAAGAGGTGTGGAATCGCTTTGCGGACATCAACGCAGTGCCTCGTCCCTCCAAAAAAGAACAAAAAATCACTGCCTTCATGGTAGATTTCGGTAAGAAATTGGGTCTTGAGACCACTTCCGATGCCTATGGAAACGTGATTATCCGAAAACCTGCCACGGCTGGATTAGAACACAAAAAGCCTATCATCCTCCAATCTCACTTGGATATGGTATGCCAAAAGAACAATGACACGGTCTTTGACTTTGACAATCAAGGCATAGAAACTTATATAGACGGCGACTGGGTACGTGCCAAAGGTACTACCCTCGGGGCAGACAATGGTATGGGCGTGGCTGCCATTATGGCTATCTTGGAGAGCAAAACCATTGCACACCCTGCTCTTGAGGCGCTCTTTACCACCGATGAGGAAACTGGTATGACAGGTGCTCAGAAGCTTAGCAATGATGCCCTCAAAGGAGAAATCCTCCTAAACCTTGATACGGAATTAGACACCGAGATAGAAATCGGTTGTGCAGGTGGAATAGATGTTTCCGCTTATGCTGACTACAAAGAGGAAGCTACCCCTGCTGATGTTGTGGCTTATCACATAGTGGTAACAGGACTTTTGGGCGGACACAGTGGTATGGAAATCCACTTAGGTCGCGGCAATGCCAATAAGATTATGAATCGTGTCCTTTTCCACCAATATGAAAAACATGGGCTACGCTTGGCACAGTTGCATGGTGGCGGTTTGCGCAATGCTATCCCTCGTGAGAGTGAAGCCATTGTAGTGGTACCTAAGAAAAACCAAGCGGCTTTTGAAAAAGAATTCAAAGAAAATGCTGAGCATATCTTCAAAGAACTACAACCTGTAGAGACACAGCTCTCTATCTCCTTCAAGGAAACCAAAACTCCTGAAAAAGTGATGGAAGCCAGCGCACAAGTGGCTTTCCTTAGAGCAGTAGCCGCAGCTCCTTGTGGGGTGTATGCTATGAGCCGCAATGTGGAAGGCTTGGTAGAGGCCAGCAACAACATCGCTAATATCAAGGTAGAAGCAGGCAAAATAGCTGTACTCTGTATGACCCGTTCTTCTGTGGAGAGCAGCAAGCAGGACTTGGCACATAGTCTTGCCGCAGCCTTCGAATTGGCGGGCTACAAGGTTGAGTTTACTGGAGCTTACCCAGGTTGGGAGCCTAACCCACACTCCCCTATTCTACAAGTCTTGAAGAAAATCTATGTACGTTTGTTCCAAGAAGAACCGAATGTAGCGGCTATCCATGCAGGATTGGAATGTGGTCTTTTGGGCGAACACTTCCCTCATATTGATATGATTAGCTTCGGTCCTACCATACTTGGTGCGCACTCTCCTAACGAAAGAGTAAGTATCAAGTCTGTACAGAAATTCTGGAAATATCTTTTGGAAATTCTGAAGAATACACCAGAATAGTGACTAATGACCAATGACTAGTGACTAATGGCTAGTGACTAGTGACTAACGACTAACCGATTAAGATACAATAAACTCACATCTCTATAGAAGACTACGCTAATGAAGGAGTTATCTTAGTTAGCGCATGTGTAGAGACGTGAGTTTATTGCGTTTTGTTCGTGGAAATTACAGAGTTACGCTTAGTTGTTGCATCATTCTCTCGGTGAAAATCCGTGTTTCACATACCCAGCTGTGAGCACTCGCTGGCTTTATGGGAGAAAAATATAATTGAGGTGTCAAAGTATTTTTCATATATTTGCACTCTGAAAATGAATGTATTATGGAATTATTTAAGGGACAAAGCCTCTTAGAGTTTACTGAACGCTT
>CAJZFM010000254.1 GCA_915070235.1 uncultured Capnocytophaga sp.
GGTCATTTTCTGTATTGACCGAGCTGGACTGGTAGGGGAGGATGGAGCCACCCATCAAGGGGTATTCGATATTGCTTATTTGAGGTGTATTCCTCATATAGAAATTTTTGCTCCTCGTAATGAAATAGAGCTACGTAATATTCTATATACAGCTCAGCTTCCAGAATATGATAGGGCTCTGGCAATACGCTATCCACGAGGATATGGAGAGCTGACTTCTTGGCAGTTGCCTTTTGAAAAAATAGAAAAAAAAGGGGTACAACTCAGGGAAGGTACCCGCTATGCCGTACTCTCAGTAGGCACTATCGCCGATGAGGTTGCTCAAGAGATAATCCAGCATCCACAGGCGGAGGATTTTGCTCACTATGATATGCGCTGGATTAAGCCCTTGGATGAGGAATTATTACACTATATAATGAGCCAATATGAAGCCATTATCACCGTAGAAGAAGGATGTAAGATAGGAGGCTTTGGAGAGAGCATAGTTGTTTTTGCTAAAGAAAAAGGCTATAACCTTCCGATAAAAATCGTAGCCATAGCCGATGTCTTTGTTGAGCATGGTTCAGTTGCTCTACAACGTGCCTTTACAGGTCTTTCCAATTTTTTAGTAGAATAGAAAAGTATGCAAACAATTGAAAATGAGTATATAGAGAAAAACTCAAAACTTATTATCTTCCTTTTATAAGGTGTTCGTATTGTTCCCAACCAGGACTGCTTCTGTATGCTCCTACGCTACCTGCAGGAACATAGATATACTTGAGTTTGTCAGCATTTTCAAAGATAGAACGATCGCCCCCTCTTATAGACGTCATCACAGGAGGATTAGGAGATTCCAAGATGACGGTTTCTAAGTCCTTGCAATCAAGGAAAACACTTCTGTCTATCTGTACAACACTTTCAGGTAGGGTAATACTTACGATACCTGTACCGCTAAAAACACGAGAATGTATAACCTTTATCTTATGGTTTAGGACAATGTTTTTTAGTGTCTTGTGTCCTGAGAAAGCATCTGCTACTATAACCTCTACATTGTCCCCTATGACAATGGATTCCAGTCTGTTACAATCTTTGAAAGCATCGGCAGAGATTTTCTTTACTTTTCTAAGGTCTTCATCTTCATTCATATTGATATGTCTGGTTCGTTTGGTAATCCATCTCTTTAGCACCTCCCCCTCGAAGTTATCTCCTTCGTTTTTCTCATATTCTATCTCATAATCATAATTTTGTGAAGCAGCACCCCCGAAGCTGATAAATTGGTCTGACCACCCCTTGTTTGTCTTTGGCCCATAGAGTCTCTTGTTAAGCAGGTCTATATAGAAATCACCTTCGCTCCCCAAACTATTATTTGGCACCCCAGAACCAGAGAAGAGGTTGTTTTTCTTTGTATCAGAAGGGGCAGTTTGTCCATCTTTGCCTTTCTCTCCATCGGATCCTTTAGGTCCTTGTGGTCCCTCTTTTCCGTCAGCTCCTTTGGGCCCTTGCGGTCCTTGTGGGCCTGGTAGGCCATCCTTGCCATCGGCTCCTTTTGGCCCTTGTGCGCCGTCTTTTCCGTCTGCTCCCTTTGGCCCTTGTGCTCCATCTTTTCCGTCTGCCCCTTTTGGCCCTTGCGCTCCATCTTTCCCATTTTTTCCATCTGCCCCTTTAGGCCCTTGTGCCCCGTCCCTGCCGTCTTCTCCTTTGTCACCACGCTCGCCTTTGAGACCTTTGAGACCTCGTTCGCCTTTAAGACCTCGTTCGCCCTTCTCTCCTTTGTCTCCCTTGCTACCAGGGATACCTTGTTCTCCACGTTCGCCTTGGTCACCTTTGTTACCCTGTTCTCCTTTGAGGCCTTTATCACCTTTATCTCCCTTGAGTCCTTGGTCGCCTTTATCACCCTTGTCGCCTTTGTCTCCTTTATCTCCTTTGTCTCCCTTATCTCCTTTGTCACCAGGGATTCCTTTTAGGCTAAGAGGACTACCCCAGCCTTCAGCGGTTTTACTGCCATAGAGCAGTGCGTTTGTTAGGTCTATATAATAATCACCAATATTCCCCAATGCAGCATCAGGAGCTCCCATTCCCGAATGAATGATGTTGCCTTTCTGAACTTCAACACGTTCAACGACTGTTTCCTTCTGACAACTGATAGCTGACAAAAGCCCCATCAGGGTACTGATAAATAAAATGAACCTTCTCATAGTCATAAAGATTTAATGTGTTTTGGATACACAAAGTTAAGAAAAAATTGGCAAACAATCTAATCTTTTTATTGTTTTTTGTAAGCTATTGAAATACAACAAATTTGATAAGAAAAACAGGGTTATTTGCGAAAGATAAGTAGGGTAAATTTATAAGAAAAAGTTGCCCATAAGGCCAGCGAATGCCTATACCTAAAAATAACTTGCAAAACTTAGACAATTAACAATAAAATCCCTTATATTTGCACTCGGATTATAAAGAGATTTATATGAAAAAAACAATCTTAACAGCCTTGTGTATGGTAGCAGTAGCTACTGCGCAAGCACAGATTAATATTGGAAAGATGGCAGGTGCCGCTACTAAAGGCGTACAAGCACTTTCCTTTAGTAATGAGGATGCTCAAAAGTTGTCTAAAGAATCAGTAGATTGGATGGATGCGCATAATCAAGTAGCGGATGCAAAAAGTCCTTATACTAAGCGACTTAACCGTCTCTTCGGTAAGCACAAAAACGAAGACGGTATGACCCTTAACTACAAAGTGTATTTGGTAACCGATATCAACGCCTTTGCTTGTGCCGACGGTAGTGTACGTGTCTTCTCTTCTCTTATGGACTTGATGACTGACGATGAGCTTTTAGCAATCATTGGTCACGAAATAGGCCACGTAAAGAATGAGGATACCAAGGATGCCATTAAGGCTGCCTATACCAGAGCCGCCCTACAAGAAGCAGGCGCAGCCGCTTCCAATACGGTGAAGACCTTGAGCGAGAGCCAATTAGGAGAAATGGCCGAAGCCATGCTTGATGCCAAGCATAGCAAAAAGCAAGAATCCCAAGCCGATGAGTATTCCTATAACTTCATGAAGAAACATGGTTACAATGTAGTAGGAGTATATACCGCCTTTAAGAAGTTAGCCCTACTCTCTGGCGAGGAGACTCAAAGCCGCTTCCAAAAAATGATGAGCTCACACCCTGATAGTGAAAAGCGTGCAGAAGCTGCTAAGAAACGCGCTATCAAGGACGGACTTTGGAAAGACCCAGGAGAAGTGAAACTCCCTACAACGCCTATTGAATAAGGGTCTTTTGACCAAAAACTATAAATTCTTTTGGTATAACTATCTGTGCCAAAAGAATTTATTTTTTATCTATGATAGAAAGAAATTTTTGATACGTTTGTATATCTGTTGATTATTTGTTATTTTTGTTGCCTAAAATTAAGCACTATGACTACCTACGAATTACCTTATTTCGGGAAGGTTACCCTTTCTGAAGATGATGATTACCACGAAATAGAAGATG
>CAJZFM010000255.1 GCA_915070235.1 uncultured Capnocytophaga sp.
CTTATAGTTAATCGAGTTCATCAAGCAAATCGTCTAAATTACCCGCTTTCATTTTACCCTCTCTTATAGCTTTCATTTCTCTTAGACCCTGTAAAAGCATTTCCTTAAACTCTTCTTCCTTTGAAGTAAGTACTCGTTGAGATTTTGTAGAAGTTGTATCTTCAGCCAAATGAGATTCCTTAACTTTTTCTACAAAAGCCAAGGTTTGTGAGGCTTGATTAGCAATAGTAATAGTTGTTGGCATAGTTCCTGATTTTTTTTGCAAATATACGATTTTTTCTAATTGCTTTGTTTGTTTTTAAGAATTGATTACTTGTCCTTAAAATAGTTTTCTATATACTTTTTCAGTGGTTGTGGTTGCTGGGCAATATGTTCGTGAATATACTTTCTATCCTCTTCTATATCAGAACGGTACGGCACTATCTTAGGAAGATGTTCCTGCACACTGAGTCGTACCATACGAAGTTCTATATTTTCAGGTTCTTTCTCTATTGCACTCTCTATGAGTGCTTTACCTTCTTTGAGAGACTGTCGGAGCTTACCCGATTGCTTGGCGTACATCATCAGGGCAGCCCCCTTATAAGCCTGCAAAAGAGGCGTATTTGTACTCACTCCTTGCATCAGTTGGTAGAACTGTGTTGTATGTTCCTTGGTAGTAGAAGCGGAAGTATAGGCCTTGCGTATCTCCTCTACTGATTGTCCTTGTACAAAAAATGGTATAAGGCAGCACAACAAACAAAATCTTAGCATATCTTATAGGTATTGGTTAGTTTTAGGGCTATGGTATCACCAAAGGAAGTAATGTTCTTCACTACAATCGTCTCTGGTTGCTCTGTAAGTTCCAATTGTAGGGAGAGTTCGCCCGCTGTATAAGGATTGATCAGGGTCATAAACTTCACTTGGGAGGTCTTACTCAAGAAAAGTTTCTTTTGAGTGATCTTTTCTGTGAGTTCCTTGATAATCTGGAGCATACACACCCCAGGGGTAATGGGATTACCTGGGAAATGACCTGCAAAAATGGGGTGAGCAGGATTGAGGGTAATACGGCAAATGTATTTCCCCTCGCCCTGAGGTGCTATCTGGTTGAGTGTATAAAAGTCGTCTAACATAAGGTCTTTATTTTTAAGGCAATACGTCCAAAGTCATCTTCATAGGCAAGGTGTGATGCTCGATTACGATCTGTGAGAGTTCGCCTGTCTGCCTATAGTGAGCGGTAAAAGTAGTATAGGGTTTTGACTTTTTTGTATTGAGTTGCTGATATATTTTTTTATTTTGATTTTCAAATAGATACACCTTTCTTTTCTCCTCTGTTACTACATAAGCGACCTCTTGATTATGGATATATTTGTCCCCATACCTATCTGCTTCCAATAAATCCTCAAAATCCCGCTGGAGGAGCTTAATAAGTGGCTTCCTATCCAGAGCCTCGGCTATATAATCCACACGCCAGCCTTCTCCTCTTTTATAATAGAATTTTAAAAGCGTATTACCAAAATCGGTAGTTAGGGCAACTATATGAAAGTAAGTAGCTGTTTTTATGGCCAATACCCCATTGAAACTATGTCCATAGGCCTCAATGGTGGCTCTTAGCTGGTATTCGCCTATACCAAAATAAGGATTGGTTATATACTCCCCTATCTTTTCCTTATGGTAAGTATCAGGCAATCGGTAGGAAGTGCCACAACTGAGGCATAGGAAAAAGATACTATAGTATAAAAGCCGCTTCATCAATAGGGGTATTGAGTTGTTGGTGTGTAAAAGTGATTTCGGTATAGTCGTCGGTAGGTTCTATGAGCTTGACACGCCCTACAGTGGCATCAGGGGAGAAAAACAAATGTATTTCCTTGATGTACTTGAGCAAGGTCTTGTCCTTGGGCAGCAGTTGCGCCTTGGTATCTTTCCCTTCACTATATAAGGTTACGGCAAACTCTTTTTGGTCAAACATATTGCCACTTACCGTGCTTACAATCAGGCTATTAATCTTCTTAAAAATCTTATTATCCGCCTTCATTTGGGAAACCTTCCCCGCATCATTGACCTTGATTTGATCCTTTTGAAAGACAATCTGATACTGATAGGGCGTTGTATACTGCCAATTAAGCCTATCAGGAGCCGAAAAAAACATCTTCCCTTTGGTCTCTATATCGTTGGACATAAACTCCAAATGCTTCTTTTGAGTGAAAGCCGCTTGCATGGTCTTGATTGTCTTGTTTTTTGCCATCACCTTCTGCTTGAAAGCTGTAGCTTGTGTCTGGGAAAGTGGCTGCTGCCCCCACAACACTGTAGTGGTAAGTAGGAACAAAAGAAAGTATATCGCTCTCATAAATAGTTTTTTGTAGATCCTCTTACAATAACTATGCCACAACGCCACCAAGACAAGGACGAATAAAGCTATCCAACTGATCGAACTCTATCAAAAAGGCATCATGCCCATGTATGGAGTGTATCTCATGGTAAGTTACTTCCTTACCCATTTGCTTTAAAGCCTGGTAAGTAAGCCTATTTTCCTGAGGTACAAAATACAAATCGGTATCAGTGGCTATGATATGTATCTGGGTCGTTACAGGTACCATTACCTGCTCGAATCCTCCCCTATCCTTGCAAATGTCTATCGTTTTAACCAACTGATTCATCAGCTTATAAGCCTCAAGGGTAAATCGGTTTTGGAGTTTCTCTCCGTGATGGAGCAGCCAAGTTTCCGTATTGAAGAGGTTGCGTTCTATATTGACACTACGGTCAAATTTTTCCTTGAGAGAAGCAGGGGTACGATAACAAAGCATAGCGTGCATACGAGCATCGTGTAAGGGGTTGTTGCCCTCCAAGAGTCGTTCTTGGACAAGACAGTTGGCTATTACCCAGTCCGTGGTCTTCCAGTCGGTAGCCACCGCAAAGAAGTGGGTTATATATTGGGGTGCCAAGGCCAGCATCTCCCAAGCAATACCGCCTCCTAAGGAACTCCCTGAAAGTATATCCACATGCTTTACTCTCAGTTGCTGCAAGCCCAAGAGAAAGATATGCGCCACATCGCGAGCTGTCCATAACTTATAGTCGGCAATAAGCGCCCCATTGCGATAGCCATTACCAGGGATATTAAAGCAAATCACCGTATGCGTAAGCGTATCAAAAGGCTTCCCCTCCCCTACCGTTTGGTTCCACCAACCCTCCTTACCGATGACCTGAGAGTTTCCCGTAAGGGCATGATTCACTACAATTACAGGAGCCTTACCTAAAGGCTGTCCAAAGAGCTGATAGGTCAGTTCCAAACAAGGATATTCTTTCCCCAATAGAGTAGTAAAGTTATTGATTTCTATACACTTAAGTTCGTCCATAGTACTATCTTCTGTCTTTGCAACAAGTATATTATACTTCTTTCTGTATCAGTGGGCAAAGATAAGGATAATTTTCTAATTTGCCAATGAAACCCTGAAACAATTTGCCAATAAGACAATAGTAAATAAAAAAATCCAA
>CAJZFM010000256.1 GCA_915070235.1 uncultured Capnocytophaga sp.
AACCTATCAAATCTACATTGATTAGGGTAGCTGATCCTTATTTAGCATTTACACAACTATTAGAGTACTATAATCAAATGCGTATAGCTACCAAAGTAGGCATAGAAGAACCCGTGTTTATCAATTCTTCTTCTACTTTAGGAGAGAATGTGTATATAGGTGCTTTTACTTCTATTGGGGCACATTGTAAGATAGGCAACAATGTAAAGATATATTCCAACACCAACATAGGAGACAATGTCACAATAGGAGACAACACTATTATCTTCAGTGCAGTAACCCTCTGTGCGGACTCTGTAATAGGTGCCAATTGTATTCTCCACTCAGGGGTAGTCATTGGAGCGGATGGCTTTGGCTTTGCCCCTCAAGAAGATGGTTCCTACAAGAAAATCCCTCAGATAGGCAATGTAGTGATTGAGGATGAGGTAGAGATTGGAGCTAATACCACTATAGACCGTGCCACTATGGGCTCTACCATTATCCGAAAAGGGGTAAAAATAGACAACTTAGTGCAAATAGCTCACAATGTGGAAATAGGAGCTCATACGGTTATTGCCTCTCAAGCAGGGGTAGCAGGTTCTAGTAAGATTGGTGCACATTGTAGCATAGGTGGACAGGTCGGCATTGCAGGGCACTTCACTATAGGTAATAATGTAAAAATACAAGCCCAATCAGGAATTGGTAGAGATGTTAAGGACAATGAAGTAATTCAGGGCTCACCTGCCTTTACTTATATGGATTACAATAAGTCTTATGTGGTCTTTAGAAAACTTCCTGAATTGCTTAAGAAAATTGACGAATTAGAAAAGAAACTCAACGAAAAATAATATAACTTAAATTACGTAATTTAAAATAATTTGCTTGTGAAACAATATACATTAGCAGCCCCCGTTACCCTGCAAGGAAAAGGGCTTCATACAGGAAAAGATGTAACTCTCACCCTCAAGCCTGCTGCGGAAAATACAGGTTTCGTATTCGTCCGTGTGGATCTGGAAGGTAACCCCGTCATAGAAGCCGATGCTACCTATGTAACCAGCACCGAAAGAGGTACCGTTCTTGAGAAAAAGGGAGTAAAAATCCAGACATGTGAGCACATCTTAGCCGCTTTAGTGGGTATGAATTTAGATAATGTGTCTATTGAGCTGGACGCTCCTGAACCTCCTATCATGGACGGATCTGCCAAATTCTTTGTAGAGGCTATTGAGAAAGTGGGCATTGTGGAACAACAGGCCGAACGCAACGAATATATAGTGCGCGAGGTCATCTCTTACAAAAACGAAGAAACAGGCTCTGAAATTACTGTTATCCCTGCCGACGAATATCAGGTAACCACCATGGTGGATTTCGGCACCAAGATTCTCGGTACTCAGAATGCCTATATGAATACCCTTTCCGAGTTCAAGGCGGATATCGCCTCCGCTCGTACCTTTAGCTTCCTCCATGAGTTGGAAGTGCTCTTGGACAGAGGCCTTATCAAAGGGGGCGACCTGAACAATGCTATCATCTATGTGGATAAAGAGCCTTCTGCTGAGACTATGGATAAGCTCAAGAAGGTCTTCAACCGTGATAATGTAACGGTAAAACCCAATGGGGTTTTGGACAACATCACCCTGCACTATTCCAACGAAGCGGCTCGCCATAAGCTCCTTGATGTCGTTGGAGACCTTGCTTTAGTAGGGGTGCGCATCCGCGGAAAGGTGATCGCCAACAAGCCTGGTCACTTTACCAATACTCAGTTCGCTAAGAAATTGGCTAAAATCATTGCCAATGATCGCAAAAACGATATTCCTAAAGTGGATATTAACCAAGCACCTTTGATTGATACCACAGGTATTATGAAGCTACTACCCCACCGTCCTCCTATGCTTTTGGTGGATAAGGTATTTGAGCTATCCGATAAGCATGTGATTGCCACTAAGAGTGTTACCATGAACGAACCTTTCTTTGTAGGACACTTCCCTGGAGCACCCGTTATGCCTGGGGTATTACAGATTGAGGCCATGGCACAAGCAGGAGGCGTACTGATTCTCAGCTCTGTACCCGACCCTGAAAACTACTTGACTTACTTCATGAAAATTGACAATGTCAAGTTCAAAAACCTTGTACTCCCTGGTGATACCCTTATCTTCAAGTTGGAACTACTTACCCCTATCCGTCGTGGCATCTGCCATATGCAGGGCTATGCCTATGCCAATGGCAAGCTCGTTACCGAAGGGGAACTCATGGCCAAAATTGTAAAACGTGACGAAAACCAACAATAATATGATGTATCCCTTAGTCAATATACACCCCGAAGCCAAAATCGCTCAGAATGTAGTGGTAGAACCTTTCACTACCATCTGCAAAAATGTGGAAATAGGCGAAGGGACTTGGATAGGCCCCAACGTTACTATTATGGAGGGGGCACGCATCGGGAAGAATTGTAAGATCTTCCCTGGGGCGGTCATCTCTGCCATTCCCCAAGACCTTAAGTATAGAGGGGAAGAGACCACCACTCATATTGGGGACAACACTACTATTCGTGAGTGTGTTACTATCAACAAGGGAACCATAGATCGCATGCGTACTGTGGTGGGTAACAACTGTCTGATCATGGCTTACTCCCATATCGCACACGACTGTATCGTAGGGGACAATTGTATTTTCTCCAATGGCACCACCCTCGCTGGACATGTAACCGTAGGCGACTGTGCTGTAATGGCTGGTATGACGGCCGTCTATCAGTTCTGCTCTATCGGAAGCTATGCTTTCGTTACAGGGGGTTCCTTAGTAGGTAAGGACGTACCACCTTATGTCAAGGCTGCCCGCAATCCGCTCTCTTATGTAGGGGTCAACTCCATTGGCTTACACCGCCGAGGTTTCTCCACCGAGAAAATCCGCGAGATACAGAATATCTATCGTATTCTTTTCCAAAAGAAACTCAGTACCTCCCACGCCTTAGAATATATAGAGGCCGAAATGGAAGCCACTGTAGAGCGCGATGAGATCCTACAGTTCGTCCGCCGCTCCCAACACGGTATTATGAAGGGCTATGCAGGCATAACCCCAGAGGAAAACGACAAAATTTTTTAAAATTCCAAATTCTATATCATAGGGGCGAATTACCATTCGCCCCCTTTTATTATAGTAATTAACCTTTCATTTTTCACTATTAACTTTTTACTTATGTTTGATTCCGCTCCTTTTTCACATTTCACTCCTACCGACTACCGCCCCGCTATTGAAAAAGCAATAGCCGAGAGCCTTGTTGAAATTGACAATATCGTCCAAAACCCTGCCTCCACTACTTTTGAAAATACAGTAGCAGCTTTGGCTTACGTAGGTTTAGACCTTGACCGACTTACAGCCATGTTCTTCAACCTCAATAGTGCCGAGACGAACGACACCTTACAGGCAGAAGCCCAGCGTATCTCTCCCCTACTCTCCGACTATAGCAACGATATCCGCCTGAACGAAGC
>CAJZFM010000257.1 GCA_915070235.1 uncultured Capnocytophaga sp.
CACCAAGGATTCTTGTTCTTTTCGTTCCTGAGAGAGGCGCGTCTGCTCCTTTTGGTTTTCCTCCACTATCCTGCGCTGGTGGTTATACTGGGAAGAGAGAGAGTCGGCGAGTTGTTGTAGGAGGGTATTCTTTTGCTGAATCTCTTGCGCTTGTTTTTTCCTATATTGGGTATATTGTTGTAAGTACTTTAGGCGCTTGTACCCCTGAGTGAAGCTCTCGGAAGCGAGCAGGAACATCCAGCGGCTTTGGGGAGAACGTGACTTATAGGATTGGAGAATCACCGCCGCATAATTCTTCTTGAGGCTCTCCAGATCCTTCTTGAGCGTGGAGATCTGGTTTTGGTTGTCCTTAATCTGTTGGCTGAGCAGATTCGCCTGATGATTGGTCAGGCGTATAAGCTGTGTACGAGCTGATATTTTTTCACTAATTTCCTCAATCTGAAAGGCCAAGCTCTTGCGCTCCTGCGCCTGCTGAGAGCGCAGCGCGGACATCTCTCGGATCTGTTCCAAGAGCGCTTTCTTCTGCTTTTCCAGCTGCTTTTGTTTTTGAGAAGTTTGCGCAAAAGCACCTGCAAATGACAGGATACATATGAATACTACTAAGCGATGCATTAGGGACGAAGGGTTAAGGGTTGATAACCTGAGGGGACACTATAGGGAAACTTCACGGAGACATTGCGTTGTAAGCCCGTTAGTTGCAGGCTCACTTCCACCTCTTCCGCTACGCCTTGTCCTCCTCTTAGTAACAGGCTAAGAGGGAAGAGCTGTCCCTCCACTGTCTGATAGGTATAGGTAGCTGAAAGCGAACGCTTCTCAAGGGCTGAAGCCATTTGTACCGCCATTAGGCTTTCCACTCTAAAGGCAGAGTTGAGCGAAAAAGAAAGGTCTAAATCACCCTTTTGGAGCTTTCCGTCATAGCTCTCTCCTGCTGGGGTGAGGGTGGTCTGCCGATCATCAAAGAGCAATTGCCCCATAAGCAAGTTTTCTAACTGCTCAAAATCAAGTCGTATGCCCAAGTATTTTTCCGAGATACTGTAATCTCCCTCAAAATAAGTGCTGTTAAGCTTGTTATAGAACTGCACTTTGTCTTTGGTAATGAGGGCTTTGGCCATTCCTAAAGGGGCACTGAGCCAAATGGTTTCTCCTTTTTTCATTCTAAAGGACAGCGGAATGGTCTGTCCCCCCTCTCCTGTCTTGGAATAACTTACGGTGAGGGTACCTGCAAGGGTCTCAAAGGAGGGGAAGGCATGGTGGTGCTTTTCAAGAATTTCCTTTGTCCTGAGACGGCTATCGGCAGTCCCTTGTGTATTGGTTACCTTGGCCGTGCGACAGCTTGCAAAAAGCACAGCCAAGAGTGTCATATACGTGAATAATGATTTCATTGTGTTTTCTATTTTTAAAAGGGTAAAATTACAATATTTTCCTACATACATGAGAAACATTTCTTGTTTTATCATATATTTAGTTTTTCTTCGGTATAATTAGCGGCTGCTTTTTTGAGCAATGAGGATATGTTGCGCCTTAGTCGCGAGGGAGCTAAGACTATTATACTATTACCAAAACCTAAAATAAGCCGCTCAAGCTCGTAATTGTATCGCACCTTGATACGAAAGACCACCCCGTCCTCCCGTGTCTCTACCACCTCCTGAGAGTGGTGAAAGGGCTTGGTGATCACATAGTTAGCATTATTATTATCTACCCAAAAAACTACTTCCTCCACAGGGTTGCCACGGGAGAGGGTTACTCCTATGATGTCTTTGAAGTATTCGTGGGGGTCTATATTTTTATCAACATAAGGAATTGGTAAAATATTCACACTTTCCATACGGTCAAGGGCTAAGGTAAGTAGGTCTGACTTGTAAAAAGCAATGAGAAACCACCGATTGTTATACTCTTTGAGGAATTGTGGGTGTAGTTCCAGCACTTGGACTTGCTTGGCCTTGAATGATTTGTAAGCAATAGCCAAAGCCTGCTTATGGATAATCGCTTGATAGATAGGATCTATATATTCCAATCCCCTAAGGTGTTCGTTCTTATCCATATGAATAGCGGGGTTTTTGGCGCGGGAGAGGAGTATGGAATCCTCCAACCTATGTACAATACCGCTCATATGCTTAAAGAAAGAGAAATCCTTGAACTCCTTGAGAAAATCCACCGCCTCACGCATGCGCTTGATATCCTCATAGGGAATCTCCGTCTTGGTGATGCTGTACTGGGGATCAGCATAGCGGTAATACTTATTGTCAAAGACCTCTATAGGTGCGTTGTACCCTATCTTATCACTACGCATATTCTGAATATCAAGCTGTACGGTACGCTTACTGACGACACTATCCTTGCCTTCATACTCGGTAAGTGCATCTGTACAGGCGTCAATAAGGTCGTCTATCGTCCAAAGACGTGAGGTGTTTCTCAAGCATTTATCAATCGTTTTATACCGTATCAGTGCGTTTTTGTTAGTAGCCATAACAGTTGAGAAAGAGTTCCTAAGGGGCAAAGATAAAAAGAAATTGGAAATATAGTGCCCAATTGGGAGTTTTTTCTTACATTTGTACGAGCAAACGAAGCTATGGACAATATCAATATCATTACCCTCACAACGGATTTCGGAGAGCAGGACTACAGCGTAGGAGCTCTCAAGGGACAGCTCTACAGCCTTATCCCTAAGGCGCGTATTGTAGATATATCCCACCAAGTAGATCGCTATAGTATCACCGAAGCGGCTTATCTACTACAGGGAGCTTATCGTCATTTCCCCGAAGGAACAATCCATATTATGGGCGTCAATAACGAACTCTCCGCCGAGCGAGGCCTCTTGCTCTTGGTATATGAAGGGCAATACTTTATCACTGCCGACAATGGTTTTATCGCCCTTTTCACCCGCAATAAGGAGGGAGCTGAGGTCTATCTGCTGGATTTGGAGGATAGGCGCTCTATCTTCCCCACCTTGGCATTTTCCACCAAGATAGCCCAGAGGCTCTGCCAAGGGACACCCGCAGCAGCATTGGGCACCCCCTATAGCGAACACCTATATATCAGCAACTTTACCCCTAAGGTACGTGCCCAAAGGATAGAAGGCAACGTGATCTATATAGACCATTTCGGCAATGTAGTGTCCAATATCACCGAGGCACTTCTAAGAGAAGAAGCCAAGGGACGCCGCTTTAACGTATATTTCCGCTACCAAAGTGTAGATAATTCTTCCGTAGAGGAGATCTGTACCCAATATAACCAAAAGGAGGGCAAACACTCCGCAGGTGATCCATTCTTAGTTTTCAACCACCTAAAGTATTTGGAGATGGCCATTGACAAAGCCAATCCTAAATCCTTTGGAGGCAGCGCCAGCCTTATGGGTATTCATGTGGGAGACACTGTAAGTATAGACTTTATATAAAAATAAAAGAGAGCTTGCGCTCTCTTTTACCAATTCTAACCACAAAATCTAAT
>CAJZFM010000258.1 GCA_915070235.1 uncultured Capnocytophaga sp.
TCGTTGATGTTCCTTATAGCGTGTATATTCTTGAGTTGCTTTCTCTACGGCTAATTCATGAGAGATAGTACCTGCATGTTCAAGAATATTCTTCTCGTTCATTGTAAGTACTAAGCGGAGTTTCTGTATCCAGTCTCGCATATACATAGGCTTCTCGGCCAGTGCCTGTGCCTCTGCATAGGCAAGGAACTGTTCTACAATGAGTTTCAGCATAGTAATTTCCTCTTCATTTAAGTAGTTTTTTCCGATAAGAGCATCGGATTTGGTTACTTTTCCTTCTTTTTCTGTAGAGGTTAGTCCCATCATAGGAAGCTGAGCATTAGCACGATAAAAAAGCAATTCAGCAGCTGTCTTACCGCTTACTGCCCAAAGCAACTTGTTTTGTATCTCCTTATAAAATGATATTGTCATTTTATCCGAAGGGTTATAGTCAATACTCGTAGCATAAATGTCCTTTATTTGTTGATAAAAGAGCTTTTCTGACAGACGTATTTCACGGATACGTCCTAAGAGTTCTTTAAAGTAGTTATAAGACGATCCTGTCTTAAACCGCTCATCATTTAGTACAAATCCCTTGATAATATATTCTTTCAGTCGCTGGGTTGCCCAAATACGGAACTGGGTACCTTGCTGAGATTTTACTCGATAACCTACAGAAATAATGACATCAAGATTATAATACTTTACAAGTTTGTCAGAATTTGCAATGTGCAATTTTTGCACATTGCAATTTTCTTCAAGTTCCCCCTCTTCAAATATATTCCCTATATGTTTCGTTATAACAGTACGTTCTCGTCCAAAGAGCATACACATCTGAGCTTGGGTTAGCCAGACGGTGTCTTGTTCAAAACGAACATCTATTTTGATACTCCCATCTTCAGATTGATAGATGAGCATTTGGTCATTATTGGCTTTCATCTTTTACCTTATCTTACTCTTAAGCTCCTCCAGCATTTTGATTTGCTCCTTTATAGCAGCGGTATCAGGGAGTTTTTTCTTTTGAGCAATACCTTCGTCTATAACTTTCCAAAGGGCTTGTTTGGCCTTATCTCCGTTCTCTTCTTGGGTAAAATCCTTGTAGGCTTTTTGCATTTGTTCTACAAGATCCTTGCTATCCAAGCTCATCGCCCATAGGTAGGCTTTTTTGAAATCGGCAGCTATTTCAGGATTATCCTCTTCAAGGAATGGGTAATTAACCAAATAAGGCATCAGGGTAGGGAGGTACTGTGTCATCTTATTATCAGCAATCACTCCTGTAAGGCCTGCGAGTTGGTCTATCTCAAGTTCCTTTGGATCGGCCTTTTCCAAGAAATCCTTAGCGCGCTTAGGGTTGGTATGGGCTATGGCATTCAGCGCTGCATTCTTCACCGCTCCTGAAGGGGTGGTCAGTGCTTTCTCGTAGAGCGCGGTATAGCGTTTGTTCTCTTTGGAGCTTGATAGAACCCATATAGCTGCGGATTTGACTATGTTGCTCGGATCGGAAGTAGCCAGCTTTTCCACCTGTGCCAATTCTTTTTTGCTCAAAGAAAAGTTAGAGAGGCGCTCCAAGGCCATATTGCGCACCTTAAAGTAAGGATCACGAAGGGCAGCCAAAAGCACTTCCTTGCCTTCGTTATCCCCGAGTGAGGTGACTGCCTGCATACGGCTCTTTAGTTCAGGGGCATGTTGCACTTGGTAGAGGAGTTCCTTGACACTCTTGAGATATTCTTCTTCCATGACAATTACCCCTTCTGGGTTGATATCAACCAATTCAGGAGCCTTAGCAGCTGGGAAGCTAAAGATATTTTCCCCTTTTGCACTAACCCATACCGTATGGCGGGTAGCCTTGCCACCGAGGTAGATATCTATATCCAAAGGAAATTGGAAATACAGATTTTCCTCTTGTGTTTGGCGTATCTTAACAGTAAGTTGCTTTTGGGAGGCATCATATTGTTCTTTCACCTCTACTTTAGGATTTCCATTTCCAAAATACCACTGATTGAAGAACCAACTAAGGTCTTTTCCGCTTATCTTCTCAAAGGATAGGCGCAATTGGTGTGCTTCGCCTGTGCCATATTCGTTGCTTTTGAGATAGTCGGTAATTCCTTGGAAAAATGCCTCATCGCCAAGGTAGCGGCGGAGCATATGTAGGATAGCCCCTCCCTTGTTATAGGAGACAAGGTCAAAGACATCGTCACGGACATCATAGCCAAAGCGCACTAAGTTTTTTAGAAAATCATCTTCGCGGTGTAGGTACTGTAAGGTATTGTTACTTAGGTGATAGTCTGCCTCATCTTTGCCATACTTATGGGCAATCCAGAGGTATTCGCTATAGTTGGCAAAGGACTCATTGACCGTAATATTAGCCCAGCTTTCGGTAGTTACCAAATCGCCAAACCAGTGGTGTGCCAGCTCATGGGCGATGATTGGTTCCCAATAATTTTGATCATTGAGGGCATCAGCGCTTTGGTAAGCGCTCTCGGCATGGCTCACGGCAGTGGTATTCTCCATAGCACCAGTGACAAAGTCACGGACAATCATCTGTGCGTATTTTGCCCATGGATAGTCATAGCCGAAACGCTCAGAGAAGAAAGTCAGCATCTGGGAGGTATTACCGAAAATTCGCTTGGCAAGGGGTTCGTATTTCTTCTCTACATAGTATTCCACAGGCACTTTACCTCGCCAAGGAGTGTCCTTAACTACGGCAAATTCGCCCGCTCCCATAAAGAAGAGATATGGGGCATGCGGCTTATCCATTACCCAATGGTCGGTGCGTAGGTCGCCCTTTTTCTGGGAGCTTTTCAGTAGCCCATTGGAGAGGGTCACGAAGCTATCGGGTACGGTCATCTCGATCTCTTGGGTAGTCTTTTGGTTGGGCTTATCTATGGTTGGGAACCAGCAGGAGGAGCTTTCGGACTCGCCTTGTGTCCATACTTGGCGCATAGGTCCTTGAGGATCGTTTTCGGGATTGACAAAGTAAAGCCCCTTGGTATCGGTAATAGCAAGGCTTCCCTTATCGGTTACTTTCTCAGGCTGAGCGGTATATTTTATATATACAGTATAGGTTTCTCCCTTTTTATACATCTTGGGGAGTTTGATACGCAGCACATCATTCTTATAGCTATAGGTAAGTGGTTGCTGCTTGCCTTGGTCATCAAGGACTACCTTGTGGATAAGCATAGCCTTGGCATCAAGGATAAGGCTATCGGTAGGATAGAAGAAAGGAGCGGCTGTGAGCCATTCTTCCCCGCCAAGGGTTTCGTTAGAAAAATTGAAATCCACCTTGAGCTTGGTATGCTTTAGGGCAGTTTTCTTTTCAGGGGTCGCACGATAGAGGGTTCTACCTGAGGTATCAGTTTGCGCATGTGTATAGCCTGTAGCCATGAGACCCAGTGCTAATAGAAGTATTTTCTTCATATAAGAATATTAAATGCGCAAATATACGACTTTTT
>CAJZFM010000259.1 GCA_915070235.1 uncultured Capnocytophaga sp.
ATACGAATTATAATTGTTAATTGTTAATTGTCAATTGTTAATTTCAATCATTAACAATTAACCATTAATAATTAACAATTAAAAAAAGCTACTTTGTTTTGCATAGTACTGAAATTATTTGTAATTTTGCAGGGTCAAATCAGATGTTTATGGAAACAATTAATTTAGAGAAGATCAAAACCCAGATGCGAAAAGGGGTCTTGGAGATGTGTATCCTTTCTATCATTCACAAGAAGAAGGAAGCCTACGCATCGGACATCATGGAAGCGCTTAAGGAGGCGGATATGATCGTGGTAGAGGGAACGCTCTACCCGCTGATGACCCGACTGAAAAATGCCTCCTTACTTAACTATTCTTGGCGTGAGTCCACCGAAGGGCCACCGAGAAAGTATTACACTCTTACCGACAAAGGCAATACCTTCCTTAACGAAGCCCTTGCCTCTTGGAACGAATTACAAACCACAATAAACCAACTTATTTAATCATGGACAAAACACATAACATCAGTTTAGGCGGCTTTTCCTTCATCATAGAAAATGGTGCCGCTTCCCAGCTCTCCGCTTACCTTACCAAGGTGCGCCAATACTTAGGTCAATCTGCTGATACGGACGAAATACTCACCGATGTAGAACAGCGTATGGCCGAACTCCTCAAAGCACGTATGCAAAATACGGAAGTAGTTACTTCTTCTGATATAGATTACTTAATACAAGTAATGGGTAAGCCTGAACAATATGTACAGGACGATGAGGAACTTACTTTTGAAAAATCTGCTCCAGTACTCCCACTAAGAAGCAGAAAACTCTATCGTGATATAAACAAAGGGAGTATAGGCGGAGTACTCTCTGGCCTAAGCTACTATTTCCAGATAGATGTAACTCTTCTTAGAATCATCTATATGCTGCCTATCCTATTGAATATTGGAATTTTATCCTTTACTTTCAATGGGTCTGCCATGTCGCTCTCTACCTTTTCTATACTCCTTTATGTGGTGCTTTGGCTGGTGATTCCACCTGCAAAAACAACTGCTGAAAAATTGGAAATGAAGGGGTTAGAGGTGAATATTGATACGATTTCCTCTCACAAAGACGAAGATGAAGCACCCCAAAGACGTCAGTGGCTTAAAAGTACTTCCGATAAGTGGCTGATGGGGGTCTTGGGCGGATTGGCTAAGTACTTTTCTATCCCATCTATTTGGCTGAGAATAGGGGTTATCTGCTGTATGATAGCGGCTCTTATCTCTACCCACGGACGCGCACTACTTTTTGTGCTCCTCTATGGGTTCTTGGCTTATGGTCTTAAAAAAGACAATGAACCTGACAGTAAGCAGGATAAGCAACAAGACAAAAGTCCTATGTCATTGGTGGATAATACCGCACCACAAAGGCACTCTCGCTCTATTTTGGGTCAGTTTTTCCATATCATGTTTAAGGGGGCAAGCTATTTCTTAGTGATGATATTCATCTTTATCGTCTTTATCTTGCTCTTGATGGTGCTCTCTGCCCTCTTAGGAATAGGAATTTTCAGTGGGGCCTCCTTAGTGCTTTTGCATGATTATTTAGATTTTGTCCTAACCAAAAGCTGGCAACAGCTGTTGTTTTACCTATCTACTACTCTTTTGATAGTGCTTTTTATCTCTATCTTTACGCTTTTGATAATGAAGGTGTTTTCTGCCAAGGGTTACCAAACACCTCGCTGGTGGTTTGCGACAAATATCCTGATTACCTTGGTGAGCTTCTTGGGGGTATTTGCCTTAGTAACGAGTGCTTCAAGGAGTTTTATCTCTTACAATGCAGTAGAAGAAAAGCATCCTATAGCCTTGACTTCCGATACACTTTTTATTCGTGAAAAAACAATAACCCCTTTCTCTTATAGTCTCTTAGTTGATAGCAAAGGAGTAGGGCGAAGTGGGAATGTACACTTCTTAGGCTTAGGTACAACCCAACAGCAAGCCCCTTATTTACTAATAAAAACGACTTCTCAAGGAGGAGACACCGATGAGGCCATAGAGAATGCCCAAAAGATAGAATACCCCATAGAGATGGTAGGAGATACGCTAAACCTCCCCGATGGTTTTCTTCTAAAGAAAGGCGATCCTTATCGTATGCAAAGGGTATATCTCAAGCTCTTCCTTCCCCAAGGGAAAATGGCCAAATTCACCAAATTCCCTACCATGAAGCGTGGTAATCTATATCCTCGTGGTATCTATAAGGCCGTCAATGACAGCATTGTAGAAGTGAAAAAATAAATACAATTTGCTAATTTTCTAAGACGTAATTTATTGCGTCTCTACCCAGACCTTAGCTAAGACAAATCCCCTCTTAGCATAGTCCTCCGTGGAGACGCAATTTATTGCGTCTTATTAGGTTTAGTTTATTGTCTATTAACTAATTAAGGATTCAATTTTTAACACCTCCGCTGGCGCGAGCTTGCAGCTCGTGCCTATCATACTAAGAGCTTATAGCTCCCATAAAGAGCCAAAGACGCTACTGAGTAGTAGTCACAAACTGTAAAAAAACATATTAACAAGGGAAGTTCTGTGGGCGATTTCTGTTATACCGAACTCACTTCGTTTAGAGTGTTTTTATAGGCTTTAAAAACGCTTATCTCTATCGTATATAAAGGAAAATAGTAGGGCATTTCTTTGCTCAGATTATGGTAGATAATGAGAAAGTAGCCGCAGAGACCAAAGCCTACCAGAAAATTCCCGAAGTTCTCTCCTTCACCGATGCCAACGGCAACGATACCACCAAAGAACAAGTAGAAGCCAATTACCGCCAGATAAAATTAGATGTCATTAAAATCATTGAACGCGAAAAGGAACGTATCGCCAACGACCCTGAGCTGAGGCATTTGGTGGAGAAGGATGAATAAATATTTAACTTTCTTCTTGGATATAAGTTTATCTTTCATAAGATAATTTATTATGTTCAATTATAGGCTGATATAGGCTTCTACATCATTATCTTTTGCTCCTGAAAGTAATGTATTAATATTTTCTTTTACTGATTCCCTGCCAATTGTAATTGTTCCAACACATTTTTCCTCATTCATTAGAATTTCAATGATGGGCAATGTAATACTATCCTTAGTAAAATATTGCTTTGATAGTAATAAATAATAGTTTCCTGAGGAGATATGTATTTTTTTAATTCTCTTACCTACGTAGTATTTTATAATATTTCTACCACCACTGATATCAAAATTTCCGTCTTTAAAGTATGCGATATAATATTTTCTAATACCTGTTTTGACTTTATAACAGCCATTTAGTGGTGTATTAAATAGTGTATTTATTTTTCTATATTTGATAATTGAAGGAAAATTTACTTTTGTACTTTTAATCTTATACTCTTCTGTTTTTATATCTTTTATTTTTATTGATATAGTGTCTTGAGCATAGGAAAAAAATATAAATATCA
>CAJZFM010000260.1 GCA_915070235.1 uncultured Capnocytophaga sp.
AATTAATCAAATACATTTTATGAGTTTTATAAGTTCATTAATAAAAATCTTTGTCGGTGATAAGGCCAAGAAAGATATGAAGGAAATTGCACCGCTGGTGGAGCAGATCAATGCACACCAAAAGCAATATAAGTCGCTAAGCAACGATGAGTTACGTGCCAAAACCACCGCATTTAAGGAGCGTATCGCCGCTGCTCGCTCGGAGTTTGAGCAGAAAATACAAGCCCTCAAAACCCAAGCTGATGCTACCGATGATATTGACCAAAAAGAAGATTTTTATACTGAAATAGACAAGCTTACCGATGAGGCTTACAAGGCTGGTGAAAAGGTACTTAACGAGATTCTCCCTGAAGCCTTCGCTGTAGTTAAGGAAACAGCTCAACGCTTTGTGGATAATCCGACCATTGAGGTTACCGCTTCTCCTTATGATAGAGAGTTGGCTTCCATGAAGGATTATGTAAGCATAGAGGGAGACAAAGCCCTTTGGAAAAACTCTTGGGATGCAGCTGGAAAGGCCATCACTTGGGATATGGTACATTACGATGTACAGCTCATCGGGGGGATTGCCTTGCACCAAGGAAAAATCGCCGAGATGCAGACAGGGGAAGGTAAAACCCTTGTGGCTACCTTGCCGCTTTACCTCAACGCCCTCACTGGCAACGGGGTACACTTGGTTACCGTGAATGACTACTTGGCTCGCCGAGACAGTGCTTGGATGGCGCCTCTTTTTCAGTTCCATGGACTTAAGGTAGAATGTATTGATAACTACCAGCCTAACTCTCCTGGTCGCCGTATGGCCTATGCTGCTGATATTACCTATGGTACCAACAACGAATTTGGTTTTGACTACCTTCGTGACAATATGGCACATACCCCTGACGAACTTGTACAACGTCCTCATAATTATGCGATTGTGGATGAGGTGGATTCAGTTCTCATTGACGATGCTCGTACGCCGCTCATCATCTCTGGCCCTATGCCTCGCGGAGAGTTCCACGAGTTTGACGTGTTCAAGCCTGCGGTAGAAGCTCTTGTAGAGAAACAACGCAAGCACTTGACCAATGTCTTGGCTGAGGCTAAAAAGCTCATCTCTGAAGGCAATACCAAGGAGGGGGGCGTGCTCCTTTTGCGCGTACACCGCGGACTTCCTAAGAACAAAGCGCTGATTAAGTTCCTCAGCGAAGAGGGTATGAAGCAGCTCCTCCAAAAGACTGAAAACTACTATATGCAGGATAACAACCGCGAGATGCACAAGATAGATGAGGATCTCCTTTTTGTTATCAATGAAAAAAATAACCAAATAGAGCTTACCGATAAGGGTATCAATGAGATGTCCCAAGGAGAAGATAAAAACTTCTTCGTAATGCCTGACATAGGGGCTGAAATTGCCAATATTGAAAAACAACATCTTCCCAAAGAGGAAGAAAATGCCCTCAAGGACAAGCTCTACCAAGAGTTTGGCGAAAAAAGCGAACGTATCCATACCGTCAACCAATTGCTTAAGGCCTATACCCTTTTTGAAAAGGATATAGAATATGTGGTAATTGACAACAAAGTCCTTATCGTAGATGAGCAAACAGGACGTATCATGGACGGACGCCGCTATTCTGACGGACTCCACCAAGCCATTGAGGCTAAAGAGAACGTACAAGTGGAAGCCGCTACTCAGACCTATGCAACCATTACGCTACAGAACTACTTCCGTATGTACCGCAAGCTCGCAGGTATGACAGGTACAGCCACTACCGAGGCTGGTGAGTTCTGGGAAATCTACAAGCTGGACGTTATGGAAATCCCTACCAACCGTCCTATTGCCCGCAAAGACCAAAATGACCAGATCTATAGAACCAAGCGTGAAAAGTATAATGCAGTGATTGAGGAGGTAGTAAGCCTCTCCCAAGCTGGTCGCCCTGTGCTCATTGGTACCACTTCCGTAGAGGTATCTGAACTGCTAAGCCGTATGCTTAAGCTCCGCAACATTCCTCACAATGTATTGAATGCCAAGCTCCACAAGAAGGAGGCGGAAATCGTTGCCGAAGCTGGTAAGAAAGGGGTAGTTACCATAGCTACCAACATGGCGGGTCGTGGTACGGATATCAAGCTCACCGACGAGGTGAAAGAAGCTGGCGGTCTGGCTATTATCGGTACTGAAAGACATGATTCCCGCCGTGTGGATAGGCAGCTACGTGGTCGTTCTGGTCGTCAGGGAGACCCAGGTAGTTCCAAGTTCTTCGTGTCCTTTGAGGATAACCTTATGCGCCTCTATGGTATGGAGCGTGCCATCAAGTTCCTTGACCGCTTAGGACAAGGTCTCAAGGAAGGGGAAGTATTAGAGCACCCAATCATTACCAAAAACGTAGAAAAAGCACAGAAGAAGGTTGAGGAAAACAACTTTGGTATTCGTAAGCGCTTGCTCGAATACGACGACGTGATGAACGCTCAGCGCGAGGTAATCTACAAGCGCCGTCGCCACGCCCTCTACGGAGAGCGTCTTCAGGTGGATATTGCCAATATTATCTATGATACCCTTGAGAGTATCTTGGAAAGCAACAAACCTGGTAATGATTACAAAAACTTTGAATACGAGCACTTCAAATATTTTGGTGTAGAACCTAAAGTCTCCGAGGAGGACTTCCATAGAAAACCTACCAAAGAGCTACTCAAAATCATTTATCCTGACCTACTGGCCCTATACAAGGCACATAGTGAGACCAATGCAGCTATCGCCTACCCTGTTATCAAGAGCGTGTATGAGGATCAGAGCAACCAGTTTGAGCGTATCGTGATACCTTTCACCGACGGACAAAAGGGACTGAATATCACCACCGACCTCAAGGAGGCTTACGAGAGTCTTGGTAAGCAGATTATTGTAGATTTTGAGAAGAATATCTCCTTGGCTATCATAGACGATGCTTGGAAGACACACCTTCGCCAAATGGACGAACTCAAACAATCCGTTCAACTGGCCACTCACGAGCAGAAAGACCCCTTGCTTATCTATAAGTTTGAGGCTTACAACCTCTTCAAGGATATGGTAGATAGGGTCAATAAGGAAATCGTTGCCTTCCTATTCCATGCGCATCTACCACAAGCTCAGCCTGCTGTACAGGAAGCCCATGAGGTAAGACGCGCACCTGAACACTTGCAGACAAGCAAAGAGGAAGTACTCAATTCCGACGAACTTGCCCAAAGAAACCGCGAAGCTGGTCAGCAGGCCTCCCCTGCCCCACAAGTAACTGAGCCTATCACACGCGACCAACCTAAGATAGGCCGCAATGACAAGGTTACCATTCAAAATATTCTCAATGGGGAGACCAAAGAAATGAAGTACAAGCAAGCCCTCCCTTTCTTAGAAAAAGGAGAGTGGGTGATCAAGCATTAAGCCTTATATTATTATCCATAATTTGGAAGAAGCA
>CAJZFM010000261.1 GCA_915070235.1 uncultured Capnocytophaga sp.
CGTATTAAATTATGAAGAAAATTGATTTTCAGGTGTTTGTGGTATTGTAAGATGCGATAAATAGCCTCTCTCATAAGTGCTACAGACTTGCACCAGCTGTAGTGTCAGCGTTTTCTTGAGTTGGCTGATTTTCTGTATTCTTAGGTTGTTCTACGTTGTTTTTGAGAATGAAATCTACAATGGTCTTGGTTAGGTGGATAGATTCCTCGCCAAGGACGTTATGTTCCTGATTAGGGTATAGGAAAGAATGAATTACCTTGCCTTCCTTAATAGCCGCTTGTGAAATGGTGAGCATGTGCTGAGGCACTACAATTGGGTCTATATAGCCATGGATATAGAGGATATTGCCTTGTAGGTTCTTGATATAGTTGGTTACACGATTATCCTCATAGCCTTCGGGGTTTTCCTCAGGGGTATCCATATAACGTTCGCCATACATGATCTCATAGAATTTCCAATCAATCACGGCGCCTCCTGCGATAGCAGTGGTGAAGGTGCCAGGGTGGCGGTACATAAGAGAAGAAGCGAGGAAGCCACCGAAGCTCCAGCCATAGACTACCATGCGCTTGCTATCTACATAAGGGAGGGACTTGAGGTATTCTACGCCCTTCATCTGGTCTTTCATGGCATAGGTAGCCAAGTTGCGGTGTATCACGCTTTCAAAGGCAAAGCCGCGATTCTCGGAGCCACGGTTGTCTAAACTAAAGATGAGGTATTGCTCATTCTGAGCCATGGCGAGCATCCAAGGGTAGGTAGCACCATTCCACTGGTTGACCACCAATTGGTCATGAGGGCCGCCATATACATAGACCAATACAGGGTATTTCTTTTTGGGGTCAAAGTCGCGAGGTTTTACGATTTTTCCATAGAGAGGAGTACCGTTGTCGGCCTTGAGAGTTACAAACTCTACGGTACCTACATCGTAATTTTCCAAGGGGTTAGGAGCCTTGTAGAAAGTCTTGGAAGCACCAGTGGCCACCTCTATCATGGAGACATTGTAAGGGGTTTTCAAGGCACTGTGGGTGTCTAAGAGGTAGCGGCCATTGCTGCTTAGCAGGGCAGAGTGAGCACCAGCCTTAGGGGTGAGGTTTCTTACGGTACCTTTTCGGATATTGACACTATAGATATGTCGGTCACGAGGGTCTTCGCCTGTTCCTTGGATAAAGACATTTTCTCCATTTTCGTCAAAGCCTAAAACTTCCTGTACGACCCACTTGAAGGCAGTGAGTTGGCGGGACTTAGTAGAGCGGGTATTACCTACGTAAAGGTTCATAAAGCCATCTTTTTCGCTTAGCCAAACAAACTCATTATCACGGTTAGGGATAAAGAGGGCAGGGGTTTCAGGTTCTACCCACTTAGGGTTGCTTTCTTTCCAGAGGGTTTGTATCTTTTCCCCTGTTTCTCGGCTATAAGAATTGAGGTCGTAGTGGTTTTGGCTACGCTTTACTTCGGCTAAGAGGATTTGTTTCTCGTCGGGAGTCCAAGCCAAATTAGTCAAGTAGTGTTCGTCCTGATTATCTACCTTGAGGTAAAAAGTAGTTTTGAGTCTTAGGTCAAAGACCCCAATTTTAGCGATTTCGTTTTTGGAACCCGCCATAGGGTATTTGATATTCTTCAGTGTAGCGGGGGTAGTGTTGATATCCACCAAGGGATAGTCCTGCACTTGGCTCACGTCCTTGACATAGAAAGCGATATAATTGCCCTTGGGAGACCAGAAAATACCCTCCTTGATACCGAACTCATTGCGGTGAATGAATTGTCCAGAGATGATATTTTCGTCTTTGGAGACGGCAATAGGGAAGCGAGGGTCGCTCTCGGTAGCCAAGAACAAGTTGTTGTCCATGGTATAGGCGACGGCTTTCTGTTGGTGGTTATAGACTCTATTTTCTGCTTTTTCAGGGATAGTGATAGAGAAGATAGGTCGCTCTATCAGATAGTCATAGATGTAGAAGTGATCGGAGGTTTCCACCACTGCCTGATTGCCGTCAATATAAATGATGTTGGGATAGCCCTCGATCTTATACGTATCGGATAGTTTTTGTAGGTTGATAGCGCCTACTTGGGTACCTTTGGTATCAAAGATTGCCAAGTTGCCGTCCTTGAAATAGGTATAGGTATCGGTGCCTTGTATCCACTGAAGGTAGTACAAGCGCTTAGTCCATAAGGCTCCGTCGTAGGTAGCCTTATCGGTTGCGATGGTTTGCTTTTGGGCGAGTGCGACAAAAGGCAAGCACAAGGCGAGTAAAAGTGTTATTCGTCTCATCTTTTTTGATTTGGCGCACAAATATACGTTTTTTTAAGCGAAAAAAAAAGCAATAAGGTTTAAACTTATTGCTTTTTTTCAAGGGCGAAGGCAATTCGCCCCCCTACATATATTCCTTATGCTTCTGCGAGTGGTTCAATAGAAACAAAGGATTTGTTGTTCTTTTTCTTTTGGAATCTAACGATTCCGCTTACAGCAGCATGGAGTGTATGGTCTTTTCCCATATATACATTTTCTCCTGCGGCATGTACTGTACCTCTTTGGCGAACGATGATGTTACCAGCTACAGCGAGCTGACCACCATAGATCTTAACGCCAAGTCGTTTAGAGTGAGATTCTCTACCGTTCTTAGAACTACCGACACCTTTCTTGTGAGCCATGTTATCTGATTATTAATGCTTGATTGTCAAGCGGTTATACAATTATTTTACAATACCTCCGTTAAGTTCGTCTTGCCACTTTTTGAGTTCGTCCCATTTTCCTTCGGCAGCGAGCTTAGCTTGTTGCGCCCAAGTCTGAGGGTCAAGGTGAGCTAAGGTTTTGCTTGCTTCCACGAGAATAGTGCGGATTTGGTCAGCGGATTTCTTAGACAATTTCTCAAAAGTATCTACGCCAGCTTTTACAAGAGCTTCAGCAGCTTTAGGGCCGATACCTTCTACCTTAGTGAGGTCGTCTTTTTGAGATTTTTTAGGTTTGCTTTCTTTAGCAGGTGCTTTTTTTCCGCCAGAGGCAAGGATTTCGCTAATCTGGATTTCAGTAAAGAGCTGACGGTGTCCGTTTTTCACTTTGTACCCTTTGCGTCTTTTCTTTTTGAAAACGATTACTTTGTCACCCTTTACGTGGCGTAATACTTTAGCTTGCACAGAAGCTCCGTCTATGGTTGGGGCGCCGATGGTAATTGCACCGTTTTGGTCTAAAAGAAGAACTTTGTCGAAGATTACTTCGCTTCCTTCAGCGTCGTCTAAGCGGTGAACAAATACTTTCTGGTCTTTGCTAACTTTGAATTGTTGCCCTGCCATCTCTACAATTGCATACATATTCGTTTGCTTTTTAATTAAACAATAATTGGGTGCAAAAGTAATACTTTTTTTGGAAAGGGCAAAATTTTTTCGGAGAAAAAATTAAGTGAAAAATGAAAAGTGAAGAGTGA
>CAJZFM010000262.1 GCA_915070235.1 uncultured Capnocytophaga sp.
AAAAAATATTTTTTCATAAATGAAAATGATAAAAAAGTAATGCAAAGATAGGTTTTTTTTCACTAAAAAGGAAATATTTTCGTAGGATTTTTTCCTATAAGAGCATAAAAACATATAATACAGATACATTAAGAGCATAAAAAAAGGCTACCCTTTTGGGGTAACCTTTTTCTGTTAGAAAGTGTCAAACTATTTTTTTATTAGATTGATTTCTACACGACGGTTAAGCGCTCTACCTTTCTTATTCTTGTTAGAAGCGATTGGTTTGTCAGGACCATAACCTACAGACTCTAAACGTTCAGAAGCAATACCACCTTGGATGAGGTATATTTTTACTGCGTCAGCTCTGTTTTGAGAAAGCTCGATGTTCTTTTGTTTCTTACCAGTGCTATCAGTGTGTCCTTCAATACGGAAACGGCTGTTAGGGAATTTCTTAAGAACGTTGATGATTTGGTTCAATATCTCAGCAGATTCGAACTTAATAGTAGCTTTACCATTGTCAAACAAGATAGTCTTAGCATATTGGTTCAAGCGTTTTTGGTCATCATCGCTAGGTTCTGGACAACCTTTGTTGCTTTCAGGACCAGCTTCGTTAGGACATAGGTCATCTTTGTCAAGTACACCGTCGCCATCGGTATCAGGCCAAGGACATCCACCGTTTTCAGCAGGACCAGCTACATCTGGACATTTGTCATCTTTATCAGGAACGCCATCACCATCAGTATCAGGACATCCGTTGAATTCTTTAAGACCAGCTACTTCAGGGCAAGCATCGTCTTTATCAGCAATACCGTCACCGTCAGTATCAGGACATCCGTTGAATTCTTTAAGACCAGCTACATCTGGACAAGCGTCGTCCTTGTCAGGAATACCGTCACCGTCAGTGTCAGGACATCCGTTGAATTCTTTAGGACCAGCTACATCTGGACAAGCGTCATCCTTGTCAGGAATACCATCTTTGTCAGTATCTTTAGCACCAAACTTGATTACTACACCTCCAGAGTGTTGGAAGTAGTCAGTACCATCTTTTTGGAAACCATGGTTGTAACCAGTTTGTACATTAAGACCAAGGTGATCTGAGAACCAGAAGTTGATACCTCCACCAGCAAGTAGTTTTACACCACCATCTTCTTTAGCATAAGTGCCTTTGTAAGAAGTGTATCCTCCACCAAGCTTAAGGTATGGATCAAACCAACCAGATTCGGTAGTGAACAATCTTCTAAGAGCATACTTAGCTTGAAGATTTACATTCCAGAAAGATTCATCTTCGCTAACAGCATTGAATCCTTTCTTGATTTTGTTCAAGGAACCGTCCACTTCAGCAGAGAAGCCAGCACCAATGTAGCGAGCTACAGAAAGTTTAGTAACGGCAGGAAGCACATTCAAGTCATTTGGTCCAGCCCAGTCTTTGAGGAATTGACCAAAGTCATGAGGGCTACGGATATCAACGGTGTTTACTCCAAACCCTATTGACCACTTGTTGTTTTCATCTTGCGCTTGCACAGAACCTACAGTAGCCATCAATGCTAAGGACGCTAATGAAATTTTAATTCTTTTCATACGTTTGAAATTTAATTTATATTTGTAATCTTTGAAAATTTGCGGCTAAAGTACAATTTCTTTTGAAATTGACAAAACAATTTTTTTAAACTGCTTATAATTTAACAAATAATAAGTAGTTGTTATATTTTTTTAATAATTTAAATACCACATTTTAATAATCTATGACCTATGATTATTGTAATATGGTTCTAAATACCGTGCTTATTTTCTCTTGTTGAAAGAGAACTAAATAAAGTGCAAAGGTAGGAATTTATTTGTAAATACGAAAAATAAAATTGATTTTTTTATAAGAAGGAAAATAATAATTTGATAATTAGCTAATTAGATAGTGAGTTAATTGTCAAATAGGCAAATTAGCTAATAAAATTTGGTTGCTTCTGAAAAAATATGTACTTTTGCTCGGAAAATCCACCTTATAAATGTAGCCCTATGAAAATGACCCCGCTTGTTGCCAAGCAATATACCCAAGAGCAGCTTTCAGCGCCAGAGGCACAGCACTTAGCACATGAAATAGCTTTTGCTCCCGTTGTCTTTCAGGTATCACGTCTTATGGTGAAGTTTGGTATCTTGGACGCCTTGTTTGCACACCCTGAAGGACTCACCCAAGAGGAGATAGCCCAGCAGACCCACCTTTCGCCTTATACAGTGCAGGTACTTTTGGAAGCCTCTCTTTCTATAGGAACAGTGATTGTCAAGGAAGATCGCTTTCTAATGACCAAGGCAGGCTGGTTTCTGCTCAAGGACGATGCGGTACGTATTAATATGGAGTTTATTCATGAGGTATGTTACCAAGGGCTTTTTCATATGGAGGAAACTCTTAAAGAAGGCAAGCCTGAAGGGCTCAAGGTCTTTGGTAATTGGCCAACTATTTATGAGGGGCTTTCTTCGCTCCCTGCAGCAGCACAAGAGAAGTGGTTTGCCTTTGACCATTATTATTCGGACAACTCCTTTGCGGAGGCGCTGGAGATTGTCTTTGCCAACCCTGTAAGTAAGCTTTTGGATGTAGGTGGTAATACAGGTCGCTGGGCATTGCAGTGTGTAGGGTATAATCCAGAGGTAGAGGTTACTATTATGGACTTGCCCCAACAGCTCGCTCTGATGCAAAAAGCTACCGAGGGCAAAAAGGGTGCTGAGCGGATTAAGCAATATCCCGCTAACCTCTTGGACAAACATGTGGTATTCCCTCAGGGTTTTGATGTGATATGGATGAGCCAGTTCTTAGATTGTTTCTCTCCAGAACAAGTAATCCATATCCTAAAGCGTGCTGCCCAAGCTATGGATAGTCATACCCGCCTCTATATATTAGAGAGCTATTGGGATAGACAAAAACATGAAACAGGCGCCTATTGCCTTACCCAAATCAGTCTCTACTTCTCAGTAATGGCCAATGGCAATAGCAAAATGTACTATTCCCAAGATATGATCCGCTGCACAGAGCAAGCAGGCCTTACCATAGAGAAGATATATGATGATTTAGGTAAAGGACATAGTATATTCGTCTGTCAATTAGCAAATTAATTCTTTTTATAAGTGCTAATACCAAAAAGCCTATAAATAGGGGAGAAGTTCAGCAAGATCGTAACAATAAAAGCAATAGAAATCACTGCCAATACAGAGGCTACTGTATCGTTGGTGATGAGCTTAAGCGCACCTAAGATGGCTACTACCAGTACAAATAATAAGCGTATTTGCTTATCTCTTTTTCCTATATTTCTATTCATAATGATAACGATTTATTTTGTAGGCAAAGATATAAAAAAAACTTGAATAAAAAAATTATTCGTCCCAATCTATAGAAAGAATTTCTCCTGAGAGGGCAAACTTAACGGAGATGAC
>CAJZFM010000263.1 GCA_915070235.1 uncultured Capnocytophaga sp.
TAAGAGGTAGATAATAGAGAATAACTGCCAATGGGAGGCAAATATACTAAAAAATCAAGTAATCTCAAAAGAAAAAATTTACTCTTTATCATAGGTGAATACTATTACTTACAGGACTAATGCTTATTTTTCACAAACCATTCCTGCCTGACTATAAACTATGTCAAGTCTATTGTCTTGTGCTTACTATACGGCTGAAAATTTATCATTAATCATTTGTCATTTGTCATTAATATTCGTACATTTGCCCTTTCAATACCAATGAAATGACCATTACCAGCCTCAATCAGTTAGACCTAAGCCACGGAGGGTATACCTATGCCGACTATCTGTTATGGCAATTGAAGGAACGGGTGGAGCTACTGCGTGGGCGTATCTTTAAGATGAGCCTTGCCCCTACTATTATCCACCAACGAATCTCTATGAAACTCTCAGGAGAGCTCTATAATTTCTTCAAAGGAAAGTCTTGTGAGGTTTTCACCGCTCCTTTTGATGTCGTTCTTCCCAGCGCTGATGGAAAGGAGGATAATGTGGTACAGCCCGACCTATGTGTGGTGTGCGACCCTGAGAAATTGGCCGATGGCAAGCGCTGCTTAGGAGCGCCTGACTTGGTGATTGAGATTCTTTCCAAAGGTAATTCCCAACGCGATTTAGACGACAAGTTTCACCTATACGAACAAGCAGGGGTAAGTGAATACTGGATCGTACGTCCTACAGATAAGGAAGTGAATATCTTTGTCTTAGACCAAGGCCATTACCGAGGCCTTGCGCCTGTGGTGGAGGGGAAAGAAATCACCTCGGTAAAGTTTCCTACTTTGAGCATACATACAAATGATATTTTTGATTAATTATGAGTTTTCCTACTGACCTTGCCATAGCGCAACAAGCTCACATGCTACCCATTAGAGAGATAGCCAAAAAATTAGATATCCCAGAAGATGATATAGACCCTTATGGGAAGTACAAGGCCAAGTTGCCTTTGTCTCTGATAGACCCTAAGAAGATTGCCCAACACAAGCTTATCTTGGTTACTGCCATTACCCCTACTCCTGCAGGGGAAGGTAAGACTACTGTGAGCATTGGTCTTACAGAGGGGCTGAACAAGATAGGTAAAAAGGCCATTGCTGTGCTTCGCGAGCCGTCCTTAGGCCCTGTCTTCGGTATCAAGGGAGGGGCAGCAGGCGGAGGCTACTCCCAAGTGGTGCCCATGGAGGACATCAACCTGCACTTCACCGGCGACTTTGCCGCGATTGAGCGCGCCAACAACCTCTTGGCTGCCGTAATAGACAATAATATACAGAGCAAAACCCACTCTATAGGCATAGACCCTCGTACGGTGGTATGGAAGCGTGTGATGGATATGAACGATCGTGCCCTACGCCATATCATAGTAGGCCTGGGCGGTGCTACCCATGGTATTCCCCGTGAAGATGGGTTCAATATCACCCCTGCTTCGGAGATTATGGCGATCCTCTGTCTGGCGGAGAATTTTTCTGACCTCAAGCGCCGTATTGGCAATATCTATATAGGGAAGAAGTATGACGGTACCCCCGTTTTTGCCCGCGACCTGAAGGCTGTAGGGGCAATGGCATTGTTGCTGAAAGAAGCTATCAAGCCCAACCTTGTACAAACCCTTGAGAATAACCCTGCTATCCTTCACGGAGGGCCTTTTGCGAGTATCGCCCAAGGCACCAATACTGTATTGGCGACCAAGATGGGACTTTCCTTAGGCGAATATGTAGTTACCGAAGCAGGCTTTGGGGCTGATCTCGGTGCTGAAAAGTTCCTCAATATCAAGTGTGTATCGGCTGGACTTGCCCCCCATGCTGTAGTGGTAGTGGCTACTGTACGTGCCCTACGCCACCACGGAGGTGCTACCAAAGAGGAGTACAACACCCCTTCTTTAGAGCACGTAAAGAAAGGTATTGCCAACTTAGAAAAACACATAGAGAACGTACAATGTTTTGGCCTGAAACCTGTAGTGGCTATCAACCACTTCCCTCATGATAGCGAGGAGGAGATTGCCTATATCCAAGCCTTCTGCAAGGAACGAGGCGTGGAGGCGATTGTCAGTCGTGGCTTTAGCGAAGGCGGTGCAGGTACCCAAGAGCTTGCCCATGCGGTGGTGGCCATAGCCGAGAGTGGAGAAAGCCACTTTACCCCCCTATACGATTATGCTGCTTCGGTAGAGGAAAAGATAAAAACAGTAGCTACCCGTATCTATGGGGCTCGTGGAGTGAATTATAGTACTAAGGCGCTTAGCCAACTCAAGCAAATCAGCAAATTGGGCTTTGACAAACTCCCTATTTGTATGGTTAAGACCCCTAAGTCGCTCAGCGATGATGAGAAGAAATTGGCGCGCCCAACCGATTTTGAGGTAACTGTACGCGAATTTGAGTTTGCCTCAGGGGCTGGCTTTATCATTCCTATCTTAGGCGATACGGTGCGCATGCCAGGTTTGCCAAGTGTGCCTGCCGCCGAAGGTATGGATATAGATGACGAGGGAGTTATCACAGGACTCTCCTAATAGATAAAAGGTAAAAGGTAAAAGGTAAAAGATAAAAGAGCTTGTTGTAGCTCATACTACACTTAAAACGGATAATTGATACCGAAGTTGAACACGGTTTCTTTGATTCTGAATTTCTTTATCCAGCGGTTGCTCATTTCTTGGGCAGGGTCATATGTAGGTATACCCATATCAAGGCGAATTACAAAGAAGTTGAAGTCGTAACGCAACCCAAATCCGGTACTTAACCCCACATCTTTTAATGAAGAAAGGTCTTTAAACTTGTATTCTTCAAAACGAGTATTATCGGCTACGTTCCAGATATTTCCCACATCGGTGAAGAGGGCGCCTTTGAGTGCCCCTAAGATAGGGAAACGATATTCGAGATTGAGCGTAATCTTCATATTGGCTTCGTTGTAATCTAAAATCGAACCACTTGAACCAGGTCCTAAACGATAGGCTTTAAAACCACGGTTATCGGTAGTACCTCCGGCAAAGTAGCTTTGTGAAAACGGAATATTATCGGAGTTACCATAAGGGATAGCTATCCCTAAGAAGGAACGGAATGCTAATGAACTCTGTTTGGCTATGGGGAAGTGCTTGATAAAATCGACCTCAGCTTTGGCATATTGAGCGTATTCCACCCCAAAAATCTTATTCTTAGTACTACCTTCGGTATTCACCACTTTATAAGTAGCTGTTAAAGCATTGAGCAAACTCCCCGCTCCTTCTATCTTGAAACGCAATTGTGAGAAATCGCGTTCAAAAAACTGTGATTTGCTATTGATGATATAAGTAAAACTACTTGATACAATAAAGTCATTATTTGTAATACGACGATAGCGTTCAGAAATAGCATATATAGGCAAAATATCTTCGCCTTGAAC
>CAJZFM010000264.1 GCA_915070235.1 uncultured Capnocytophaga sp.
ATGGGTACCTGCCAGTACATAATCTCCTATCTTCAAGGTACCTTCTTGTACCAATACAGTGGAGACATAGCCACGACCTTTGTCCAAGGCAGCTTCTACTATGGTACCTACAGCACGCTTATTCGGATTGGCGCGAAGCTCTAAGATTTCAGCCTCCAAGAGAACTTTGTCCAAGAGGTCACTCACGCCTATACCTTTCTTGGCAGAGATGTCTTGGGACTGGATCTTACCACCCCATTCCTCAACCAAGAGGTTCATATTGGCCAAGTGTTCTTTGATTCTTTCTGGATTGGCCGTAGGCTTATCTATCTTGTTGATAGCAAAGATAATAGGTACACCTGCCGCTTGTGCATGGCTGATGGCTTCCTTGGTCTGTGGCATAATATCGTCATCGGCCGCAATTACGATAATAGCAATATCGGTAATCTGAGCACCACGGGCACGCATGGCGGTAAAGGCTTCGTGTCCTGGAGTGTCAAGGAAGGTGATACGTTGCTTGCTACGCTTGAGGGTTACCGAGTAGGCACCTATGTGCTGGGTGATACCACCACTCTCACCGGCAATTACATTCTCATTACGGATATGGTCAAGCAAGGAGGTTTTCCCGTGATCCACATGCCCCATAACAGTTACTATAGGAGCGCGAGGGACTAAGTCCTCTGGACGATCTTCCTCAGTAGGGATAGCCTCATCAATACCTGCGGTGGAGAACTCTATCTGGAAGCCAAACTCATCGGCTACAATAGCAAGGGTTTCGGCATCCAAGCGCTGGTTCATCGTAACAAAAATACCCAAGGACATACAAGCTCCTATCACTTTATTGACAGGTACGTCCATCATGGTAGAAAGCTCATTGACTGTAACGAACTCTGTTACGCGTAAGATGGTGCTTTCTCTTTCTTGTTGTGCTATTTCCTCCTCGCTCTTATGGCGATGGCTGTCGCGTTTTTCTTTACGATACTTAGCACCCTTGGATTTGACAGATTTTCCTTGTAGTTTCTCCAAGGTTTCGCGTACTTGTTTTTGTACTTCTTCCTCAGTAGGCTCTGTTTTTACAAAGATTTTTCCGTCTTTCTTCTTATTTTTGTTCTTGTCTTTGCTATCTTTGTTGTTGCTATTACCTCCTTTTGGTGTATTAGGATTAACTGCATTTTCTTTTTCAGAAGAGATACGCTTGCGCTTGCGCTTTCCTTGCTTATCAGAGGTAGCAGCATCTTTGTTTTTATCCTTGTCCTTGCCGTTCTTTTTCTTTTTAGGCCGTTCGAACTGAGACAAGTCTATTTTTTCACCTACGAGCTTAGGTCCTGTTAGCTTGGTGTATTTGGTTTCTATTACACCTGGTTCGGGTTCTGTTTGGGGCTTTTTCTCTTCTTTTTTAGCAGCATCTTTAGAAGAGACAATGGGCTTTCCAGAGAGTAGTTCTCTACTCTTGTTTTTAAGATCTTTTTCTTGTTTGCTAAGGGGAGCTTTGACATCTTTTTTGTCTTTATCTTTATGCTTGTTTTTATCCTTATCCTTATGTTTGTCGGATAGGTTTTCCTCTTGAACATGTTCCTTAGTCAGTTCTTTCTCTACCACAGAAGATTGTTCAGGGGCAGTCCTCACCTCTCCTCCAGCAGCTTCCTGTTGGGGGACTACCTCTTGGGAAGAGGCTTTTTTAGGCTGATCCAAATCAATTTTTCCAACGACCTTAGCACCTGCAATAGTGGCCTTGGCACGAATGATTTCTTGCTCTTTCTGTGCCTTTTCCTGTCTTTCCTTTTCTAAAAGTTCCTGACGGATAGCCTCTTTTTCTCGGCGTTGTTCCTCTGTAATTTCTTTAGAGGTCTCACGACTTTTCTTGTCAGAACCAAACTCTTTTTCAAGGAGAGCGATTAGTTCTGCTGGGATTTTGGTGTTAGGTTTGGGATCTATAGTATGCCCTTTTGATTTGAGAAATTCAACCACTCTATCGGTAGAGATGTTGTATTCTTTTGCTGCTTTATTTAATCTTTTATCCTCGGCCATAAATTTTTCTAAGCTCGTTTTTTTACTTTGTCTTATGTGTGTTGGTTGTGTATTATTTGGTTTTTAGGCTAATTTTCAAATTCTTCCTTGAGAATACGCAATACTTCTTGGATTGTTTCAGCTTCCAAATCTACGCGTTTTTCCAATTCTTCAGCGCTGTATTCCAAGACGCTCTTGGCCGTATCAAGGCCTATGCGGCGGAACTCTTCTATTACCCATGGTTCTATATCGTCTTCAAATTCAGAGAGTTCTACATCTTCTTCGGCGCCTTCACGGAATACATCTATCTCATAACCTGTAAGCAGGCTCGCCAGGCGTATATTGCTTCCTCCCTTACCGATGGCTTTGGAAACTTCCTCGGAGGCCAAGAGAATCTCGGCTCGCTTAGTTTCCTCATTCACCGTGATAGAGGTGATTTTAGCAGGAGCTAAAGCCTTGCTAATGAATAGGTTAATATTGCTTGAATAGCTGATAACGTCTATATTCTCATTGCCTAACTCGCGTACAATGCTACGGATACGGGCACCATTCACACCTACGCAGGCACCTACAGGGTCTATACGGTCATCATAAGTATCCACGGCGATTTTGGCTTTCTCCCCTGGAATGCGCGCTACTTTTTGGATAGTGATAAGCCCATCGGCAATCTCTGGAATCTCTTGCTCAAAAAGGCGTTCCAAGAATACAGGTGAGGTGCGGGAAAGAATGATAGAAGGCTTATTTCCTTTGAAATCTACCGACTCTATGATCCCCTTGGTGGTTTCTCCTTTTTTGAAGAAGTCCGAAGGGATTTGCTTGTCTCTTGGCAAGAGGATTTCATTGCCCTCGTCGTCAAGCAAAATCACTGTTTTTCCCTTAATATGGTGTATCTCAGCGGTGTATATGGTTCCGATGAGTTCTTTGAATTTCTTATAAACGGTATTGTTGTCATACTCATGTACCTTGGAGATGAGATTCTGTCGCAAGGCCAAGATTGCACGGCGGCCGAGCTGACTGATTTTCACCTCTTCGGAAACCTCTTCCCCTACTTCAAAGTCCGATTCTATTTTGAGGGCTTCGCTCAGTGGTATTTCAGCATTGGGATTCTCTACCATACCGTCATCTACAATAATACGGTTGCGCCATATCTCTATGTCACCCTTATCGGGGTTGATGATGATATCAAAGTTCTCATCTGAACCGTATTTTTTCTTTAAGGCAGTCTTGAACACCTCGTCCAAGATGGACATAAGTGCCTCGCGGTCTATGAGCTTGTCGTCTCTAAATTCTGAAAAAGATTCTATCAAATCGAGATTATTTTCCATGAGAGTATTATCTAAAATTTTAATTTTAATTTCGCTTCTTTTATCTCTTCTATCGGTAGAAGAATTT
>CAJZFM010000265.1 GCA_915070235.1 uncultured Capnocytophaga sp.
GTTAGGGTGCCATTCTGAGATTTTTCAATAAACTCATTTACTTTATCCAAATAACCTAATGCTGCCACCCAATTGCCGTCTTTATTTTGTACTTGAGGGTCTATAGGCCCTAACACTGAGAAGAAATCCATAAGGATATTATCACCACTCATACAGAATATAGTACCTGCACTATAAGCATAATTAGGAACTATAAAATTAACTTCTTGATAATAATGACGCAATATCTTTACAAACCTTTCTACAGTAATAGCACTTCCTCCCCCTGTCGTTAGAATAATGTATATCTTTTCTTTCTTATCTGTAATATCTTCAACTATCCGCAAGAAGTCTCTTTCTAAACCATTGGCAATTCCCCCATAATAGGTTAATATATCTGCTTGAAAATGCTGCTCTAAAGCATTCAATTTATCATTCAACAACTGTTGTATACTCTTATCTACTGCTGGTGTCATAATGCTGGTGTCATAATGCTGGTGTCATAACAGAAACTTTCGTCCCACAAAGATACAACTATCTCATGCTAATCACAAGATTTTTATAGCTTTTAACACAGTAAAGAAGTTAGTCATTTAGTTAGTCACTATTTATACATATCAATATCTATCCAAGCATTAAGCCTATGGAGTATATCAAGTATTTTGTTATCAAAAACTATAGCTGGACAGCTCTCCTTAGGACTCATTTCTACACAAAAAAGTAATTTTGAAGTAAGAGCAAACGCTTTGATAAAAGAAGCTAATTCTTCCAAACAAGGCATTACCTGAGCGGCAAACACCTGCAAATTATCTTCTATAAGAGGTGTTTCGATAGGAGCAAAGTTATATTCCCAAAAAGTTTCTTCACTGACACGATATTTTAGCTGGTCTCCCTTGTAAGCGGTTTGAGTAGGTGGAAAACCTATGATATTGGTTACCTTATCCACATCAAAATAGTCTCCATATATACAAAAGGAAAGGCGAATAGTGGTTGGTTTGTGTTTCATTAGTTGGTTATTGGTTATCTACTGACGACTGATTTTTGATTCCTATTCTAACATAGGTGCGCTTATCAATATCTTCCGAGAAGTATCTGCATATAGTAGGCATATACAGATACCCATCATTACTAAAAAACTCAGGTTCTTTTTCATCATAATCAAGTAGCGAATAATGAGGCTCCAGAGTAATCAGTTTTTTAAAAGTAAAAGAACGCTTCTTTTCTACTTTATAGAGCGTTAGGATTATTGAAAAATAATCGCTACATACATCCACTACATACTTGCCATCAGGTGTGGGGAGAGGATTGCGCCCCATTTCCGCCTCTGCTCCTGTTTGCTTATCTATAAAAAGAGCTTCCAAGCTTCTGTAGACAACACGCGACACTACATATTGCTCTAAGTCAGGTATTTCACCTAAATAGAGATAAAATGTAATTTCTGTATCTTCTGTAGGCCCTTCATCTACCAATGTTACTATTTGCTTTTTACAAGGAAGGGTCATTACTCCTGATTCTTGCTTAATGGCCAAGCTATCTTTCTTGAGAAAATTATAACGATGCTTGAGTGCTTGCTGATACACCTGCCGAGGTATCCTTTCTATCGTAAAAAATTTACCAAAAGTAGTAGTATCTGATATTTCACCTCTTTCATCGTTGATAGCCTCCAAAAGCTTCTTTTCTGTAATATCAAGTAAATCTTCTACAAGTGGCCATTCTGGTTCTTTTACAAGTATATCCTCTTCTATCTTTTGTTGCCTTTGAAAGAGGTTACAACTGGTAATACTTAGTATTAAAATAAGAGATATAAAATATTTCATAGATTAGTTATAATACTGTTTACGGATTTCTAATTCTTAATTCCTATCTTGATATACATTCGTTGTTTATTGGGGTTATTATGCTCGTCAAAGAAATTACCCACCACGTTCATAGGCGCATACAAATAGTCATTTTTACTAAAGAAAATAGGTTCTTTATCAAGATCATAGACATCCCAACTCTTCGTATATCCTTCTACTAAGGTGTCTATTTTCAGCGGTTTTATATGTTCTATACGATACAAAGAAATAAGCCTATCCCTATCATAGTAGTCCCTACCTATATTGATGATATACCTCTTATCAGCAGAGAGAAAGGGAAACTTCTCAAATCTTCTTTTCTCTCCCGTGGTCTTATCTATCAAGATATAAGCCAATGATCTCTCAGTATCTTCCAATACCACATACTGATCAATAGCAGGTATATTGCCTAAATAGGTATAGATCATATCAAAATGCTTGTCCGCAAGTTCAGATATATCATCTTTTAGATAAACCGTCCTCTGTTTACATACAAAAGTAAGTTTGCCTTTCTTTTTTACAATCGCAAGTGTATCTCTTTGAAGGAAATCTACTTTATTTTTCAAGGCTTCTTGATATTCTTCAGAAGAGACTTGATTTATATTCAGATACTTAGAGATAGTATCAGAAATATCTCCATAGATACTCTCTACAAGTACCTCCCCTGTCATTTTGGACTTCAGGGCTTCCCAATCTCCCATGTCTTCTTTTTCCACATAGCCTCTTTCCGTTTTATAAAATCTCTCTCCCTGAGCAATAACCCTTACCTTATCTCCCATAAGAAGGGTAAGTGTTGGTATTGAATCGTCCAAGCTTCTATATCTTGCAACCCCATCCTTAAGCACATATAACTCTTTATCCATAGGAACAAAAACTTCCTCTTTCCAGAAACTCGCCACACTTTCCCCTGCCGGCTGTTGTTTTTGGGAAAGGTTACAGCCTACAAACGATAAGATTGATATGTATAGTAATAAGTTTCTCATTTCTTAATATGTTTTTTTAGTCCCTTTCTCTACTAACATCTCTTTATAAGTTCTTTTCTTTGTATAGAAGGTAAAAACAATAGCCGTCATTACATAATCCTCACAACCTTCACAACACACTTTTATAAGATCTTCGCCTAAAACATCAGCTACAAAAATATGGTCTCCTTGTCTGAACTCAAAAGCCGTATATTCACGATATAGGAAAAAATCATCAGCATTAGGGTCACAACAATAACGATCATATACTTTGCGTCTCATCTTCTTATCAAGATGTTTGGCTATATGCTCATCTATAAAAAACTGACTTCCTTTAAAACAACCTTCTATTACTGAGGCTTTAAATGCCTTACGAGCATAGGTTACTTTTTCAATTTCTCCAGTAGGAATCTTCTCATCAAAACAAATCTGCGTTCCATCTACAAAAGTAACACACCGCTGCTGACTATAAGTATTTCCTACCCATAAAATCCCTAAAAAGTAAAATATCCATCTTGCCATAGTAACTATTATTTTATTTTGATTCTTACATACTTACAAGGCTTATCCTCCTCTTTATAATTATATTCATAGCTAT
>CAJZFM010000266.1 GCA_915070235.1 uncultured Capnocytophaga sp.
GAGTCCCCAGGGTAGAAGATTTCCTCCAAACGCTTGGCTATACCCACTATAGCTATTTTTCCACGTAATCCTAGTAGTTCCAAAGACTTGAGAGCAGCACCTAATTGGCCTTTTCCTCCGTCTATGATAATGAGTTGAGGTAGCGGTTCCTCCTCGTCCAAAAGACGTCGATAACGACGATAAACCACCTCCTCCATAGAGGCAAAGTCATTAGGGCCTTCCACTGTTTTTATATTGAAATGGCGGTAATCCTTTTTGCTGGGCTTAGCATTTTTGAACACCACACAAGCTGCCACAGGATTGGTACCCTGAATGTTGGAGTTATCAAAACACTCTATGTGAGCAGGAGGCTCTGAAAGATGCAAATCACGCTGCATTTGGGTCAGTAGGCGGTTGGTATGTCGTTCTGGATCTGTGATTTTCACCTGCTTGAATTTCTCTTGGCGATATGCCTGTGCATTGCGCTCGGAGAGTTGCAGAAGCTGTAACTTCTCCCCTGCTTTGGGCACTGTAAGTTGCTCAGAGAACTCCATACTCAGAGGGAAAGGCACAATCAACTCTTTAGAATTGGATTTGAAGCGTTCCCTGAGTTCCACTATACCCAATTCGAGTAGTTCTTGGTCGGTTTCCTCCAATTTTTTCTTCACCTCCAAGGTATGTCCCCGTACAATCGCCCCATGAGCCACCTGTAGGAAGTTGATATACGCATATTCCTCGTCTGAAACAATAGAAAACACATCTACATTATGGATTTTAGCGCTTACAATGGTAGATTTAGCCTGATAGTTCTCTAAGCTCTCCAACTTGAGCTTGATCTCTTGTGCCTCCTCAAAACGCAAAGCAGCCGCATGTTCGCTCATCTCCTTTTTGAAATAAGCAATGACCTCCTTTAGGTTTCCTTTGAGTATCTCTTTGATTTGCTGTATATTATGATTATATTCCTCCTCAGTTTGCAAGCCCTCACAAGGCCCTTTACAGTTTTTAATATGGTATTCGAGGCACACCTTGTACTTTCCTTTGTCTATATTCTCCTGAGAAAGGTCTAACCTACAATTGCGCAAGGGATAGAGATCCTTGATAAGGTCTAAGAGCGTACGTACCACCTTAATATTAGTATAAGGCCCAAAGTAAGTACTTCCGTCCTTCTGTACTTTTCGGGTAAAGAACACCCGAGGAAAGCGCTCGTTGGAGATACAAATCCACGGATAACTCTTTCCGTCCTTAAGTAGGATATTATAACGCGGCTGGTACTTCTTTATCAGGTTATTCTCCAGTAGCAGGGCATCATTTTCAGTAGCTACCACTATATGCTCTATACGGACAATCTTACTGACCAATACCCGTGTTTTAGGAGAGTCATGCTCCTTGTTGAAGTAGGAAGAGACTCTTTTTTTAAGGTTCTTTGCCTTACCTACATAAATAATTGTATCAGAGCTATCAAAGAATTGATACACTCCAGGACTATCAGGGAGGGTTTGTAGTTGAAGAGAAAGCATTTTATTAATGATTAATGACTAATGATTAATGACAGATAGTTAGTCTTTGTCTTTAATCATTTGCATTATTTAAGAATTTATTGATTAAAGGGGTTATTTCATGGGCTCTATTGACAATCATAGAGTGGCCACCACCTACTATACAATAGGCATTTTTTACATTTTTATACGGGAGAATACGATCTTTGTCGCCATGAATATGGAGTATATGAGCAGAAATCTCCGTATTTTGCCATGTTAGAATCGCATTTATTGCCCATTTGAGAAAAGTCGTAGGTGTTTTTCTAAATATCTCTTCCAAAAGCGCTTTTTCATGAGCTGAAGTAGCCCCAAAAAGCCAATAAGTAAACCCATTGGTACGTTTGATAAGTGTATAAGGGAGTATCTTCTGTAGTTTCAACTTTGCTGAAAAGCGATAGAAGCAAGGGAGTTCCTTTCGTTCTTTAGCCGAGGAAATCAGAATGATTTTCTTAACTGGGATTAGTTTGGCTATCTCCATAGCTACCATTCCTCCAAATGACAATCCTACCAAGATAGGGTGAGGGGTTGTTATTTTCTGCGCCATTCTTTTGGCATAGGCAGGGAGTGTTTCCTTAGGCAAAGGAGACAACCACTCCATATATTCTACCTCTACACCCTCAAAATCAAGATATTGGAATACATAGCCATCGGCACCTAAGCCACTAAGCAAATAACATTTGTCGGTCATGATTGTCTTTTATTAGGACAAAGGTATAAATTATTTTCAACATACCAAAAAATTATTTATCAATGTTACTTTGACGATAGACAAATTATAGCATTAATTTTTTTAAATAATTTGGTGGTATTAAAAAGATATTTTTTGTAATTTTGTGGCGGAGAAAAATGACTCAAAAAACGACCATGAATCACACCTATTTTATTACAGGTATCTCTACTGAAGTAGGCAAGACCATCACCTCGGCTATAGTAGTGGAGGCACTTGAAGCTGATTATTGGAAACCTATACAATCGGGAGATAAGCATGCTTCAGATACCATGAAGGTACAATCGCTGATTTCTAATTCGCAAACTCATTTTTTTCCTTCCAGCTATGCTTTTGAGTACCCTGCCAGTCCGCATCTGTCAGCACAAATGGAGGGTGTTACTATAAAAAAGGACAACATTATACGCCCTGTAACTAATCGTCCCTTGGTGATAGAGGCCGCAGGTGGGCTTTTCGTTCCGTTGAACGACCATGATATCATGATGGATCTGATCCTTCCTACCGATAGAGTGATCTTGGTTTCTCGCCACTACTTAGGAAGTATCAATCATACCATGCTTTCCATAGAGGCCTTACAACACCGAGGACTCTCTATCTATGGGATTGTCTTTAGCGGAGCAGAGAACCCTGCAACTGAGTCTTGGATTGCTACTTACTCTAAAGTGCCCATCTTAGGCCGTATAGAGGAAGAACCTTTCTTTGATAAGGAAGTTATAAAGAAATACACGAAGATAATGACTAATGACGAGTGACAAGTGACTAATGATTATAAAAAATGTTATTTGTTACTAAATAATTAATAACAACTAATATATTTGCACAATTTTTGTGAGTAGATTTTGTTTCCTACTCTCAATAAAACAACACTAAACAATGAGAAAGAGAACCAAATTATTAAGAGTTTTTGCACTTTCAGGTGCTATGGTAACCACCATGCTATTGTATTCTAAGATCAATCATAAGACCTTAGGAGTACCTCCTGTGTCCTCTAATGAGGCTAAAGCAGAGGAAGCCCTTGTAGAGTATGAATACATCTACAACCCAAAGGCATTAGATCCTTTCTTTGAAAAGCTCAATACATTGGATCAGCATAAAAA
>CAJZFM010000267.1 GCA_915070235.1 uncultured Capnocytophaga sp.
GTTACAAAAAGTAATTACTTTTTTATCATCAAAAAATACTTCCTTATAATCAGTAATTTACAAAATACGTTTTTTGCTAATTACTAAAACTGGAAATAAATAAAAGGCTGTGGCCCTGCCGTAGCTGTGGCATATACCAACCAGAAGACGGCAGCTACAATAATTGCTTTCCCTATAAGAGGGATTTTTTGGAAAAATAGCTTGAGAGCTTCATTCCACTTATGTGGGAAAAAGTGCCAAACAAAGCCTATAACCAATAGAATCATAACATTCTGGTAGCCTTCTACTATTACCCACCATTGGTGAGGATCATAACTAAGGTGGCCTATATTTCCTATAAGGGTCATTGCTGAAGAAAAATCCTTTGAACGAAAGAAAATCCAACAAAAAGCCACAAAGTGGAAAGTAACTACAACAGAGATGAGGGCAACAATACCATTGAGGAAAGAACGCTTAGCAGGGGCTTTGTCTGGGAAAATCTCTTTGAAAGACTTGTGGAAGGACAATGCCAAACCATGCAGAGCTCCCCATATGATAAAACGAAGATTGGCTCCATGCCAAAGACCTCCCAATAGCATAGTTGTCAGTTGGTTGAAATGACTTCTGAGTGCTTTTGCCTTGTCTGGAGATAGTAGTATGGATACCTCAAAGAGGATAATCACTCCGAAGGTGATAAATAGGGGGACAAGACTTTCGCTTCCTTGCACAAATGCCCAAGATAGGGTTGCAGCAAAAAATAGAGTAGGGAAGAAATAGCCCCAAAAAGATCCTTTGCGATTACCTCCTAAGGGGATATATAGGTAGTCTTTTAGCCAAGAGGACAGTGATATATGCCAGCGACGCCAGAACTCGGTGATGTTTCTTGACTGATAGGGGGTACGGAAGTTCTCAGGTAGTGTGAAGCCCATAAGTAGCGCCAACCCTATGGCTATATCTGAATACCCTGAGAAATCACAATATATCTGTAAGGCATACCCATATACTGCCAAAAGGTTCTCAAAAGAAGTATAGCTACTAGGAGCATCAAAGACCCTATCTACAAAGTTGATGGAGATGTAATCCGAGATAACAGCTTTCTTCAGTAGGCCACCTATAATAAGGAATAAGGCTTGAGCGGTTTCCTCTTTGGTGAGGCTGACTTTCTTATATATCTGTGGGATAAAATCCTTTGCTCGCACAATAGGCCCTGCTACTAATTGAGGGAAAAAGCTCACAAAGAAAGTGAAATCCAAAAACGATCTGGCAGGGGCGATCTCCCGCCTATAGATGTCTATAGTATAGCTCATCGTTTGAAAGGTATAGAAGGAGATACCTATAGGCAAGATGATATCTTGAAGAGCAAAATGACTATGGAAGAGTTGGTTAAGGCTATCTATTAGGAAGTTAGTGTACTTGTAATACCCTAAAATACCCAAATTAATAACACAGCTTAGTGCTAAAAAGAAGTGTTGTAAGCGCTTGCTACCCCAGTTTTCATGGATTTGTTGGGCGAGAAAGTAGTTGATTCCCGAGGAGATCAGCAGTAGTACAAAGTAATTCCCTCCTGCTTTATAATAAAAGAAGAGGGAAAATAGCACTACATATACCGTACGGAAGTAGGTATGCTTGTGAGTGAGAATATATACAAGGTAAAAAACAAGAAAAAGTCCTAAGAAAAGACTACTGTTAAAGAGTAAAGGCGCCTCAGCATTGTAGGCAAACCAACTCTTGAGCTGTTCCACATTACAGTGGTCAGTAAGCCACTGCTGCCAATCGTTTATTTTCAAAAGAATAGATTATTTTTGCTGATTTTTATATTGTAAATAGTTGCTCATAAGAGCGTTATAGAGCCTACCTCCTTGTTCTTCATAACCTGAATGGGTATAGTGTACTCTATCATGAGCTATAAGATTTTCAGCTATGAGCTTGGACATACCCTCACTACCGCCCAATACATTGTACATGTCAAAGACACCATAGTTTTTCTTTACTGAATTGTCTATAAGCACATCGGTATATTGCTCGCAATAGGGGTTGGGGAGCTTCTTCTTGAATAAGGAAGGAGGGGGAGAAGTCAGCAATATAGGACAATTGCCATAGTGCTCACGAATCTGTGCAATGAAATTCTCCACTTGTTTGTCATAGTTCTCCGCCGATAGCTTCCCAAAAGCCTCATTGGTACCTAAGGAAACGATGATAAGGTCGGGCTGTAGGGCTTGTATCTGGTCAAAGAAGAGGCTACACTTGTTATAGTCCGAAAAGCGAGCTCCATTGACTCCAATGGCATGGTATATGATTCCATTTTGATCATTCTCAAGTACTATGCCATTGAGGGCAAAGTTAGATTGTTCGCTATTGGGCGTAAGATAGATTTGATCCAGTCCGTTTAGGTTGTTATAGGTATAGCCTAAAGGAGAGACATTATCACTGGACAGAGGTTCAAAATTATTTATAGCTACAGAACTTCCTACAGAAGCAGCTGTAGATATTACACGCTCCTCGGTAGGGATTTTTAGCGTTGCTCCCTCGCGTATGATATTGCCTTTGAGGTTATTAGCTTGTTGTATTTTATGCTCTGTAGTTTTGTATTTCTTGGATAGGGCGTAGAGTGTCTCGCCCTTCTCTACCTTGTGAAAAAGTGTCTTATAGGTAGTTTGCCTAACAGCAGGAGCGGGTTTGAGGGAAACACCTGTCTTGCTGGTAGCTAAATCAAATAGGTGCTGATTGTTGGGGGTGAGTATACGTAGGGTATTGAACGAATAATCTTTGTTCTTTATATTGAGTTCTATCACGAAGTTTTTATTGTTTGTCAGTAAGGAATACCCTGCAATACCGATAGCTCCTGTGTTCTCTCGGCTGGTATTCTTTTGACTATCCCAAGTGATATTGGAGGAAAAGCGCACATAGCGTTCCCCATTGGTGTGTATCAGCGAATAAGGAAAGACAAAGCCCAAACCTGCATTGCCAAATTGGGATTGGAAACGCTGGCGTATTTGGCTGGTCATCGCATCGCCTTGTATATGAGAGTCTCCTATATGAACGATGTTGAGTTTTCTATCCTTTAGGGTGTCCAAGGCTTTGAGTTTTTCAAAGAAAGGAGTCAAGGCCTTAGCATTGTAGAGGTGCTCATACACCATAGGAATCTCTCCCTCTGCATTAGATGAAACTTCCCCTCCTGGAGGAGGAAAAGGTATATGTTTCATTTTAGCATAGAGTAACATAGAGGTAATCAAAGCCATAGATAAGGCAGCAAACCTTAGTACAGATGTCTTTTTTTTCATGGTTTAGTGTTGTTTGTTGTAGTCAAAGAAAATGAAGCCACA
>CAJZFM010000268.1 GCA_915070235.1 uncultured Capnocytophaga sp.
AAGCCCTGCTAATATTAAGCAGTGTATAGGAGAAGTCTATGCGCTCAGAGCACAAATCTATTTTGTAAGACTCCAAAACTTTGGCGACTTCCCCATCATTACTGAAGTATTGCCCGACGAGAACGCTATCTTAACTGAGCAAAGCAAGCGCCGTCCTCAAAATGAGGTAGCCCGCTTTATCCTTTCCGATTTAGACAAAGCCATCGCCCTGCTCAGCGAAAGTACCCCTAATGGCAAAAATCGCATCAATCTCAACGCTGCTTATCTCCTCAAGTCTCGTGTAGCACTCTACGAAGGTACTTGGCTTAAATACCACAAAGGTACTGCCCAAGTGCCAGGAGGAGCTGGCTGGCCTGGTGCTCAAGCAAGCTATTTGAGTAACTTCAGTATCAATATCGATGATGAAATTAAGTTCTTCCTTACCGAAGCCAAAAACGCTGCTAAAGTAGTCGCCGATAAGATGGTAAATAACCTTACCCCTAACTCTGGCGTGCGTGTAGCTCGCGATGCCAGTATGGCTATTAAGAATCGCTATTTTATGATGTTTGCCGATGATAATATGGAATCTTATGACGAGGTTATCTTCTGGCGTAAATATTCTAAAACTGAACAAACGCATAATATCCAAATGGAATTAGCTCGTAACGGAGGTGGCTCTGGCTATACCAAAGGGCTCGTAGACTCTTACCTAATGAAAAACGGCTTGCCCATCTATGCATCAGGATCAGGCTATTTAGGCGATGAGACTCTTTTCAATACAATAGAAAAACGCGACGACCGCTTGCGCCTCTTCACTAAGTTAGATAACGACACCTTGTATTACCACGAAGGGACTCCTGTAAAAGCACCTGTGCCCGAAATCCTTAACCCTGCCGAAACCCGTGCTACTACAGGCTATCGTGTGAAAAAAGGATTGAACTATTCAGAAGCCGATGCCACTACTCACGACCACGGTATTACAGGCTCTATTGTTTTTCGTGGTGCCGAAGCTTTACTCAACTATATGGAAGCTCAATATCTCCTCGATGGTACCCTCGATGGCTCTTCTCAAACCTATTGGCGCGCTCTTAGAACACGTGCTAACGTAGATCCCGATTTCCAAAAAACCATCAATGCTACCGATATGGAGAAAGAAAAACTTGGCGACTGGGGGGCTTACTCCGCAGGAACTTTGGTGAATACAACGCTTTACAATATCCGTCGCGAACGTCGTAACGAGTTTATTGCCGAGGGTATGCGTTGGGCTGACCTAAAACGTTGGCGTTCTATGGAACAGATTAAAAACACTCCTTACATTGTCGAAGGATTCAAAATTTGGGGAACTATGAAAGATTGGTATAAAAACCAAGATGGCACTTCCAAATTAGTAGTAAGCGACACCGATAAAGGAAATGTAAATCCACAATCCAATAGCGTCTACTTGCGTCCTTACCAACGCAATAAAGTGAACAATCTTTATTACGATGGTTATAAATGGAATGACGCTCATTATTTCGAGCCAATCCCTATGGACGCCTTCCGTCTTACTTCTCAAAATCAAGCCAATTTAGATGGTTCGGTAATCTATCAAAATCCAGGCTGGAGCAAAGTAGCCGGCGAAAGTCTAAAATAACATCTTTCATAACATAATTTTTATTGCTTAAATAGAAAAAGCTACCCCTCAAAGGTAGCTTTTTCTGTTTTATAGCTATTCGCCATAAATTTTTTCATCGCCCCACCTTTCGTCATTTGTCATTCGTCCTCCGTCATTACTTCCCTTTTCCGTCATACTCCCCCCTATTGCCTATGGACTAAGTCCTAGTGTCTTTTCTCTTTCTTTCGCCTCGAAACCTCGTTTTTAACATTTTTGGCATTGTTGTATTATGTTATGAATCAACTGTTTATATACCCTTTCTATACCAATCGTCCAAGATTCGTATAAGCTTCCTATAAGCTCTCTATAAGCTAACCCCACCCTCCTTACAGCCTTTTTTCATCAAAACTCCTCTCAATTCCCTTCCGAAGTTTTCCGTTTCCTTCCGAACCCCTCAACGCTTCCCCATTTGCTAATTTCCTCATTCTCTCATTTTCTAATTTACTAATCAATCTGGCATTATTTTTGAAGCTCTTTTGCGGTAAAATAAATCATCAACAAGAACTCATCAATTAAAAAAGTCATTAAGAATGAAAACCTATTTTTTATGCCTTATGGCAATAGCCTTCACAACAGGGTGTGCTAACGGCAATAACAAAAGAACATCCTCACTTATCACTAACGACGAAAATTCAACTCATCAACAAGCAGAAATGAAAAAAACAAACAAATCAAAATCTACTGACATCTATTTTGCAGGAGGTTGCTTCTGGGGCACCGAACACTTCTTTAAACAAATTCGCGGAGTACTCGCCACCGAAGTAGGCTATGCCAATGGCAATATAGCCAACCCTACTTACAAACAGGTTTGCCAAGGCAATACCCAATTTGCCGAAACTGTCAAGGTAGTTTATTCTCCGACCGAAGTAAGCCTTTCTCGCCAGATTTAGCTCTACCTCAAGACCATAGACCCTACTTCGCTGAACAAACAAGGCAATGACAAGGGGTCTCAGTATCGCACAGGTATTTACTACACGGATAAGGCTGATGCCTCTACTATCAAAGCATACCTCTCAGTCCTTGCTAAGGAGTATAGCAAACCCATAGTGGTGGAGAACCTACCTCTGAAGAATTTCTACCCTGCTGAGGACTATCACCAAGACTATTTGGACAAGAACCCTCATGGATACTGCCACCTCTCCCCTGCCCTTTTTGAGATGGCTCGCAAGGCAAATGCTAAAAAAACAGCCCCTAAGACCTCCTATACCGCCAAGGACAAGGCTACCCTGAAAAAAGAACTCTCCCCTATGCAATATGAGGTTACTCAAAATAGTGCTACAGAACCGCCTTTTCGCAATGCCTATTGGAACGAGAAGCGTGAGGGTATCTATGTAGATATTACCACTGGCGAACCGCTATTCTCCTCTACAGATAAGTTCGAGTCCGGCTGTGGCTGGCCTAGCTTTAGCAAGCCTATTGACAAAAAACTCGTCAAGGAATACTTGGACAAATCACACAACATGGTTCGCACTGAGGTAAGGAGTAAGCTGGGCAATGCTCACTTAGGACACGTATTCACCGATGGTCCGAAAGACAAAGGCGGCCTGCGCTACTGTATCAACAGTGCTTCTTTGCGCTTTATCCCTAAGGAAGACATGGAAAAAGAGGGTTACAGCTTAGAACTATTAAGCAAGTAGGC
>CAJZFM010000269.1 GCA_915070235.1 uncultured Capnocytophaga sp.
TCTGAAAGATAGCCAGACGACCCAAGAGCAGACAGAACAGTTTTTTGCAGCTATTACCCAGATATACCCGCTCTTGCTCTGCGATGCACGGGCTATACTTGAGAATGACCCTGCGGCTCAGAACTTGGAGGAGGTGTATATGTCTTACCCTGGCTTTTATGCCATTGCTATTCACCGACTTGCCCACCAGTTGTGGCTACAAGGACTGAAGCTCCTCGCGCGTGTATGGTCAGAATATGCACATAGCCGTACAGGGATTGACATACACCCCGCTGCACGGATAGGTAGGAACTTCTGTATAGACCATGGTACAGGAATCGTTATCGGGGAGACCTGCGTCATTGGCGATAATGTAAAGATATACCAAGGGGTAACCCTCGGCGCGCTCTCGGTTACCAAGGATAAGATGAACACCGACCGCCACCCTAAGATAGGCGACAATGTGGTGATCTATTCAGGAGCTACCATATTGGGCAACAGCCAGATAGGACACGACAGTACCATAGGAGGAAATGTATGGCTTACCGAAAGTATAGAACCCTATACGGTCATCTACTACAAGAGCGAGATGATCACCAAGCAAAAGAGCCTATCCCCTGAACCTATCTTTTTTCATATATAAACGAACTTTTTAATTAACATAATTTACAAATCTTATGAAGTATAACAACATCTTAGGAGCTATTGGAAATACTCCAGTTATCCGTCTTGCCAAACTTTTCCCTAATAACCAAGTTTGGATCAAATTAGAAAAAAGCAACCCTGGAGGAAGCATCAAAGACCGTATTGCCTTGGCCATGATTGAGAAGGCTGAGAAAGATGGTCTTATCAACAAAGATACCGTAATCATAGAGCCTACCTCAGGAAATACAGGGGTTGGACTTGCCTTGGTAGCAGCGGTAAAGGGTTACAAACTCGTACTTGTAATGCCTGAGTCCATGAGTGTGGAGCGTCGCAAGCTCGTTTCTGCTTATGGGGCATCTTACGTGCTTACCCCTAAGGAAAAAGGAACTGGAGGCGCCGTAGAGAAAGCTAAAGAATTGGCCGCTTCTATCCCGAACTCTTGGATTCCCCAACAGTTTGAAAATCCTGCCAACCCTGAAATACACCGCCTTACTACCGCTCAAGAGATCGTAGCTGACTTCCCACAAGGAGTGGATTACTTCATCTCTGGTATCGGAACTGGCGGACACCTCTCTGGAGTGGGCGAAGTACTCAAAGCAAAATTCCCACAGACAAAAGTCTTCGGTATAGAGCCTGCTACCTCTGCCGTGCTTAGTGGTAACAAGCCAGGGCCACACCCTCTACAAGGTATTGGTACAGGTTTTATCCCTAAAACGCTCAACACCTCTATCTACGATGGTATCATCACTATAGACAAGGACGAGGCTTTTGACTATACCCGTCGCTTGGCCAGAGTAGAAGGTATCTTAGCGGGTATCTCCACAGGGACTTCCTTGGCCGCTATTGCGAAGAAACTCCCTGAAATCAAAGAAAACGAAGTAGTTCTTACCGTGAATTACGACTCAGGTGACCGCTACTGGTCTGTAGCAGACTTGTTTGAGGAAAATCCGTATTCATAATAATTAATGGTTAATGATTAATGTTCAATGTATTGACATTAATCATTAACCATTATTGGCATTAATCATTAATTATGCGTATTCTTCTACAGCGTGTAAGCCACGCCCAAGTAGCTATAGCAGGGGTGGTACATTCGGAAATAGGGGCGGGTTTTCTCCTGCTCTTAGGTATAGAAGAGGCCGATGGAGAGGACGATATAGCCTATTTGTGCAAGAAAATCGCCCAAATTCGCCTTTTCAACGATCAAGAAGGGGTGATGAACCTTTCCTTACAGGAAGTAGAAGGCTCCCTTATGGTGGTGAGCCAATTCACTCTCTATGCCAACACTAAGAAGGGCAATCGTCCTTCCTATATCCGTGCTGCAAGACCTGAGAAAGCGATTCCCCTATATGAGGCCTTTGTCCAGCAGCTACAAGCACTCACCCAAAAGCCCGTAGCCACAGGGGTATTCGGTGCCGATATGCAGGTAAGTCTCTGCAATGATGGGCCTGTTACTATATTCATAGATAGTAAAATGCGTGATTTCTGAAGAGATCACGCATTTTTCATAAATGTAAATATATGAATTAATTAGGCTTGGTACTTAGTCTATTTTTAAGCCCTTACGGGTAGGTTCATCACAAGGTCTATATAGAGATTCACCTTGTCCTTGAGTTCCTTACGATTGACTATAAAGTCCAAGAAACCATGTTCCTGAACAAACTCAGCTGTTTGGAAGCCTTCGGGAAGTTCTTTCCCTGTGGTATCCTTAACCACACGAGGCCCAGCAAAGCCAATGAGCGCTCCTGGTTCGGCTATATTGATATCTCCAAGCATAGCAAAAGAAGCGGTTACGCCCCCTGTAGTTGGGTCGGTACATAGGGAGATATAAGGCAGACCTGCATCGTCCAACTGGGCAAGCTTTGCGGAGGTTTTGGCCATCTGCATCAGGGAAAAAGCTGCTTCCATCATACGTGCCCCGCCAGACTTGGATATCATCATAAAGGGCAAGCGGTTATTAATGGCGTAATCAATCCCGCGGGCAATCTTTTCCCCTACAACGCTTCCCATAGAGCCACCGATAAAGTCAAAATCCATACAAGCCACCACGAGCTCTCGCCCTTTGGACTTACCTACTGCACAGCGTACGGCATCGTATAGGTTGGTTTTCTTTTGGGCTTCCTTGAGCCTATCCTTGTACTTTTTAGTATCCTCAAAGTCCAATGGGTCTTTGGAGCGCATGGTCTTGTCCAATTCGTTGAACTTGCCATCAAACAAGATTTCAAAATATTCCTTGCTGCCAATACGCACATGGTAGCCATCCTCTGGGCTGATGTAGAAGTTTTCAGCAAGTTCCTCTGTTTCAATTATTTTCCCTGTAGGAGACTTATACCACAACCCTTGTGGTATGTCCTTTTTCTCCTCAGTGCTTGTCTGTATTCCTTTTGTTTTTCTCTTGAACCAAGACATATATGTTTCTCATTAACAATAAGATAGTCCGTTTTTCACACCACACATTACCTCAAAAGACTATCCTACAAATTAGCAAGGCAAAGGTACAGCTTTTTTTCTATATAAGCGGAGGGAGGTGTGTTAATGTTGATAAGTTTTTAAATAATGACGAGTGACGAGTGACTAATGACGAGTGATTAGTGACTAATAATATGACT
>CAJZFM010000270.1 GCA_915070235.1 uncultured Capnocytophaga sp.
TAGATGACCACAAAGCAGTGCTTCTCTATACAGATGAAAATAACATAGAACAATCCATAATTTATTATGGATCAAAAATTAGGAAAAATAAGAAAAGACCCTCCAAACTAAATATAGATGACAAAGTTGTATTCCATATAGAATCCTCTGTTAATCGCAATGGAGCACCTTATTCCTTTGCTAACATTATTAGATTTGTAGAAAATAAAACACTTGACAAACTTATTCAGGAACACACCCCTGAAAAAGAATACTATGGTTTTTTCAAAGTTAATCTGAATTATTTTTGGGTAAAGGAAATTGATACCCATTTACGATTTCATGTGGCGGAGACATTTTATCCCATATTTTTACCCCCTGAAGATAACTCTCTGATAACTTTTTACCTTAAGGTAAAGAAGAATGGAAACACAGAGGCCAAACTCATAAAAAAGATTCATAATCCCGAATACAAAGAACTTAGAAAAAAAGAAGTACATGCTGTCATCATTACCCAGATAACAGAAAAATATATGAATGTAAAATTAAAAGACCTTAGCTTTACAGGACGTATTTATTACCATGGAGAATGCCCCTATATTGAGGGAGAAGAAATATATGCTCTCTATGCAGGCTTAGACAAATCAGGAAATCTTAATTTCAAAACAGTATTATAATGAGTTCATTAGCTCATTCATAAATTAACAGATTAACACATTATGAATAACATAGTAACCTCTCTCAACAAAGCCTTCTTAAAACTTAAACCCAGTAGAAGTGAGATAAATAATTTTAAGACAAATCTCAAACGCCTCTTTACTCTTATTGATGATAAAGAAAGTGAAGAGTACAACAAGAACCTCATTTCAGATTTTTTGAAAGACACTTACTATCAGCAAGCGTACTTTATGAATACTAAAGAACGCAAAGACCTTGTTATTCGTAATGGAGCTCTCCCAAATGATACAGCAGGAGTGATTATTGAAACTAAAAAATTTTCAAACAAATCCGAGATGATAACTTGCGAGAACTTAAATGCAAAGGCACTGCAAGAACTCGTTTGGTACTTCTTAGGCGAACGTATCTCTCAAAAAAACATTGAGATAAAGCATCTTATCATCACTAATGTATATGAGTGGTTCATTTTTGACGCTCAAGTATTTGAAAAACTATTCGCTCAAAACAAAACACTTGTAAAACACTATACCGATTTTGTAAATGGAACGGCCTTAGGCAATAAGACAGAACATTTCTACAAAGAGATAGCACAACCTTTCATTGAGAAGGTAAAGGAAGAACTCCATTATACCTATTTTAATCTTAGAGATTTCCAGAATATTGTTGAAAATGAAAATACAGAGGACGACAACGCTCTAATTCCTCTTTATAAGATTCTATCACCTCAACATCTTTTAAAATTACCTTTCCTTAATGATAGCAATACCTTAGACAAAGGATTTTATGCCGAATTACTTCATATTATAGGCCTTACTGAGACCAAAAATGGTGGTCAAGTCTTCATTGAAAGACCTAAGGAAGACCAGCGTAATGAGGGAACTATGCTGGAGGAAACTATAGCCAAACTGAGCAGCCTTAACAAAATTCATCAACTAAGAAATGCTGCTGCCTATGGAGAAACTTATGAGGAAAGGCTGTTTAATGTTGCCTTAGAACTGAATATTACATGGGTTAATAGAATATTGTTCCTAAAATTATTAGAGGCGCAACTCATTTCTTATCATAAGGGAGATGCCTCTTTTGCCTTTCTAAACTTCTCAAAGATTAATGAATATGATATCCTCGAACGCCTATTTTTTGAGGTCTTAGCAAAAGATTATTCCCAACGTAACAAGGAAATAGCCGCTGTATATGCCAATATTCCTTACCTAAACAGTTCTCTTTTTGAACCTACCGAGCTGGAACACAACGCCTTACTCATTAGCAATTTGCCTGATGATAAGACAATCCCTATACTTTCTACAACTGTCCTGAAAGACGCCCAAGGAAAGAGACGTGTAGGAGCATTGCCCTCATTACAATATTTGCTTGAATTCTTAGACGCTTATGATTTCAGTAGCGAGGGTTCTGTGGAAATCCAAGAGGAGAATAAGACACTCATCAATGCCTCTGTATTAGGACTTATCTTTGAAAAAATCAACGGATATAAAGATGGCTCTTTCTTTACTCCTGGTGTTATCACTATGTATATGTGCAAGGAAGCGCTACATAGGGCTGTCATACAGAAATTCAACAAAGCAAAAGGTTGGCAAGTCAATACCTTTGAAGAACTAAAAGACCATATCAATCCCTTTAATAAGGAAGAAAGGGAACAAGCCAATAGTATTATCAATAGTCTTAGGATATGTGACCCAGCCGTCGGGTCTGGGCACTTCTTGGTCTCTGCACTGAATGAATGTATTGCCATAAAAAGCGAATTAGGAATCCTGCAAGATGAGAACAAAAGCCGCATTCACCACCAATTAAAAATTGAAAATGATGAACTTTTGGTCTATGAAGCGGATAATAACGAACACTTTTTTCGCTATAACCCTAAAAATACGGAAAGTCAAAGAGTACAAAAAACACTTTTCCAAGAGAAAAAGACAATCATTGAAAACTGTCTCTTTGGGGTAGATATCAATCCTAATTCTGTAAAGATTTGTAGGTTGCGACTATGGATTGAACTTCTCAAAAATGCCTACTACAAGACACCTACCGAGCTTGAAACACTGCCCAATATTGACATAAATATCAAAAGTGGCAATTCTCTATTGAGTAGGTTTGCCTTAGATACAGACCTAAAAACAACCCTAAAGAAAACTAACATCTCTATCTCCGATTACAAAGAGGCCTTTCATAAGTACCAAAATGCCGAAAGCAAAGAGCAAAAATGGGATTTAGAACATTTCATTGACAAAGTAAAACACAATTTTCGTACCGAAATAAGCAGTAATAGCCGAGAAGTCAAGGAATTACAAGCTCTTAAATACGAATACTTTTTGAAATATGAATCACCACAGCTTTTCAATGAAGAACTCACTGCTGAACAAGAAAAACACAAAAAGCAACTGGCTCTAAACATACAAAAGAAAGAGACTGAAATAGAAGCTATTAATAGTAATAAGATCTATGAAAATGCTTTTGAATGGCGTTTTGAGTTTCCTCAGGTTTTAGATGATGACGGAAACTATATTGGTTTTGATGTCGTGATCGGAAATCCACC
>CAJZFM010000271.1 GCA_915070235.1 uncultured Capnocytophaga sp.
AAGGTAGTGATTGGTGATTTTGACCCCTCGCTTGTCATACCAGCACAATATATCTTTGCTTACCCACCTGATTGCCCTGACCCCAACAATAGGTACAGGGGCGAGCATCTGGCTGCAAGTATCCTTGATACCCTTGCCAATAGCCTTCTTTAAGTCTATTTGCTTGGGGAGGTGTGTAGGGAAATACATATGTCCTTTAGGCGCTAGGGTGCCTTGGGCAAAGCGTACCTTCTCAAGTTCCTGAGAGCTAAGCCTTGTAGGTTCTTCCATTACAGGATCACTGATAAGGTAGGTATCTGCTTCCTTGCCATATACGACCAAGTTATGCGCATTGAAGTGAAAGCGGTACGCATCGGGGAAATAGGTCAGATGATACACTCCCACTTGTAAGCCTACAGGCATGCCCGCCTGTAGTTTCTCATCTAAGGCTTGCTGTGCCTTCTGTGGAGAGGAGAACCGCTCACGCCTTACACGAAACCCCAGCCTGCGGGCAACCTTGGAAAAAATATGTCCAGGCATGGTGCGATAACTGATAGCAGGCGCCTGATTGACTTTCAGCCAGGGAAAATAAAAGAACAATAGTCCAGAGCCAATCCCAAAGATCATAGGCTCACTGAGCTTCAACCCATAGTAGTTCAATAGGTTAGAAGCTGTACCGTTCTCACAATGCGCGGATTGGTTATGTTGGAATACAATTGACATATACAGATGATAAGAAAGGCAAAAGTACAAAAAAAATCTTGGATAAGAGAAAAAGCAGAGGCGGTTTTTTTAGCAAAATTTTTTAAGGACAAAGATTTTGCTTGTATTTGCAAAATATAGTATCTTTGCAGTTTCGAAAAATGTATCTTTTACTTTTGCAAAAATGCTTACATTACAGTCATTTACGTTCAATCCGTTTTCGGAAAACACCTATATATTATATGGAGCACAAGGCAAGGCTTTCCTAATAGACCCTGGTTGTGCTATTCACTCAGAGCAGGTAAAGCTCCGAGATTTTATCAAGGAAAAAGGGCTTACCGTGGAGAAAATCCTACTAACCCATGCACATATAGACCATGTCTTTGGTCTACAATGGGCCTGTGATACTTTTGCTTTGCCTGTGCATCTGCATCCTAACGAACAAGAGGTCTTGGAGCTTAACCCCTTGGATGCACGCCTTTTTGGTTTTGATTTTCCTGAGTTTGACGGAGATTATGTGTTTGTAGATGAGCATACCATCCTTCACTTGGAGGATACGCCCATTACGCTACGCTTCGTACCAGGACATTCGCCAGGGAGTGTAGCCTTTTATATAGAAAGCCAACACAAGATTATCTCAGGCGATGCGCTTTTTCGCCGAAGCATAGGCCGTACCGACCTCTACAAGGGGGATTATGACCAACTCCTACATAGTATTCGCACCCAACTACTCTCCCTACCCGATACAACGGAGGTATATAGTGGACATGGCGCACCCACTACTATAGGAGAAGAGAAGCGCCTGAATCCTTTTTTGCAAATCCAATAAAATGAAACAAACCACCTCACGACTGATTTTTATAGATATTATCAGGGCTTTTGCTATCTGTATGATGCTCGAAGGGCATTTTATAGACGGCTTGCTGGCACCTGAGTATCGTGATGAGAATAACTTGTTCTATGCCACTTGGCACTATATCAGAGGTATGACGGCTCCTGTGTTCTTTACTGTTTCGGGCTTTATTTTTACCTACTTGCTGATCAAGGAACAGAATCCAGCCAAAATGGGTTGGAATCATGTGCGTGTACAAAAAGGGGTAAGGCGAGGCATCAACCTAATCATCATTGCCTACCTGCTACGTGCCAATATACTTAACCTCTTCACCCCTGATTATACCGATATGAATGTCAGGCGAGTAGATGTGCTCCACTGCATAGGCCTTTCCCTGCTCTTTCTTATCGCTTTTTATCTGCTCACCTACCGAAGGAAAAACCGATTGCGTATGTCGATCATGCTGCTGGGGACAACCTTTGTCGCCTTTTTCTTTGAACCAATCTATAGTCACCTAACCTACGAATATTTGCCAATGGCCTTGGCTAACTATTTTACCAAGGAAAATGGCTCGGTATTTACCATATTTCCTTGGTTTGGTTATGCTTCCTTAGGGGGCTTTATGGGCTTTCTCTTCTATAAAAATCGAGAAAATCCCCACTTGTATCGCAATATGATAATATGGTATATCCTTTTGGGAGTGATACTGATTACTTTTCCCTATTGGATGGGTAAAATAGCCGATACCCTACAGATACATTCCTTACAACTGATTGCCCATGGAGACTATCTGATAAAGCGTATAGGCAATGTGCTACTCTTTTTTGCTCTCTTTATGATTCTTCGGCATGTGATCACCTCCCCAACATTGCAGAAAATAGGACAAAATACCCTTTCTATCTATGTGATTCATTATATAATCCTATATGGGAGCTTTACAGGAATGGGGCTATATCACTATTTTCACGATCAGCTCACCCCATGGCAGGCAATCATAGGAGCGATTCTCTTTGTGGTAGTAACCATACTTATTACTTTCTTATACATGCGCAAAGAGGCTCTAATAGATGAAAAGATAGATTTTATAAAAGCAAAAATCTACCAATTCCTCAGAAGAATAGGGGCAATTTTTGTCAAACAGAAATCCTAAAACAATGACCGAAGAACAGCGATTACTCACTTATTTAGAGGATTTTATTACCCAGGAGCGCAAGGAGCGGTTCACTGAGATTCTCTCCAATAGAACCCAACACTTTACCGTAGCCATAGAAGATATTTTCCAAATGCACAATGCCAGCGCGGTGATTCGCACCTGTGAGGTTTTTGGCGTACAGACAGCGCACATGATAGAGGAAAAATATGGCAAACGCTTGGATGCCAAAATCGCTATGGGTGCCGAGAAATGGGTGACCACCCATCGGTATGCACAGGTACAGCCCTGTATAGATACCCTCAAGGCACAGGGTTATCAGATTGTGGCCACTCTACCTGCCCCTACAGCGGTACCTCTGCAAGAGTTTGATATAACCCCCAAGAGCGCCTTTTTCTTTGGTACAGAAAGAGATGGCCTTTCCCAACAGGTGATCTCTCAGGCCGATGTCTTCTTAACTATACCTATGGTCGGCTTTACCGAAAGTCTTAATATCTCGG
>CAJZFM010000272.1 GCA_915070235.1 uncultured Capnocytophaga sp.
AATAGAGAACAGAATGAGAATTCGAACTATGCAAACTCATTCAGATATATGCCAAATGCTTTGATAAGAACATATAATAAGTATCTTTACAAAGACCCTAATGATCCTTTCGCTTTGCCTATATCTGTTCTTCCAGAAGGAGGTATTCGTAGAAAGACAGAGAGTACTACTACAGCCAATACTTTCAGAGCCACAATTAATTATAATGATTCCTTTGCTAATGGCCTTCATACATTAGCTCTTTTTGGAGGCTTTGAGATGGATAATGCTAAGTATACTAATGATGTGACAGACCATTTCGGAGTATTGTATAATTCTGGAAATTATGGTACTTATTCCTACAAGTGGTTCCAGTTTTGGCAGGAACAAGGCTATACTTATTATAGTATAGGTAATACTATTACCAACTACCAAGCTTTCTTTGGGAACGCTACTTATACATTCAAAAATCGCTATACTTTTAATGGTACTTTGCGTTATGATGCTTCTAATCAGTTTGGTCCATCACCCTATATTCGTTGGATGCCTACTTGGAATACAGGGCTCAGCTGGAATGTAACTCAGGAGAAATTCTTCGAACACCTCAAGCCTCTTTCTCACTTAAGCTTTAGTGCTTCTTTTGGGGTGACAGCAGTGGCTCCTTCTGTAAGTAATTCATTGTCACAAATATATACTAACGATCCTTGGCGAAACTCTTCTCAGAGAGAATTGGGGCTAAGCATTTCCAATACAGCCAACCATGATCTTACTTATGAGAAGAATCAAGAGTTGAACCTTGCCACAGAATTCGGGCTCTTTAACGATCGTATTAACCTATCAGTAGCATGGTTCAATCGTAAGAGTTATGATCTTATAGGAGGAATTACCACACAAGGGGTTAGTGGTACCATCACTAAGAAAGGAAATATGGCCGAGATGCGTATTCGTGGGTTGGAAATAGGACTGGAAACCACAAATATCAAAACAACTGATTTCTCTTGGAGGACTTCTTTTGTATATTCTCGTGCTACTAATGAAGTTACCAAGCTTCTTACGAATCCTACTATTCAGGATATGGTTGGGTATAACTCTAAGAAAGCTACTTCACAAGGAGGTTTTGCCAAAGAAGGTTATCCTTTAAAGTCCCTTTTCTCAGTCCCTTTTAACGGATTGGATAATAGAGGACTCCCTACTTTCAAAGATCAAAATGGAGAAACGACCATCAACGGAGTACGTTTTGATAGTCCGAATGTAGATTTTCTAAAATACTCTGGAACGCTTATTCCTACCGATAAGGGAAGCTTTACGAATACCCTTAATTACAAAGGAATCTCTTTAGGAGTGGTACTGACCTATTCTTATGGAAACGTCGTGCGCCTAAGAGGAATGAGAAATATATACAATGACTATACTACAGTGCCACGAGAGCTTAATAACCGTTGGCAATACCCTGGTGATGAGAACAAAACCGATGTGCCTGTTCTCTATACAACCTATATGTACCAAAGATTATTCAATGGCTGGAAAGAGCTTAACCAAGCCTATCTAACTTATGACTATTCTGACGTACGTATCGCCAAAGGGGATAATATCCGCCTGAAAGAAATTTCTTTAGGCTATACCTTTGATAGAAATTTCTTACGAGAAAGCCGTATTCGTCAGCTTAGTGTGAAGCTACAAGCTACTAACTTGGCACTTCTCTATGCTGATAAGAAACTTAATGGTGATGACCCTGACTTCCTAGCCAATGGACATACTCCTATCTCTCCTAAGCGATTGATTTTTACCTTGCGCATAGGATTGTAATAATAATTTAAAACAGTGAATAATGAAAAAAATAATATACCTGATAGCAGGCATCTCTTTGTTCTCTTCTTGTAGTGATCTCCTTGATGAGCTTCCTGATAGCCAAGTACCTGTGAATTCTCCAGAGCGTATTAAGCGAGTGTTAGTGAATGCTTACCCTGGGGCGAGTGCTATGATGCTTAATGAGTATTCTAGTGATAATATAGCTGATAATGGAACTATTGTAACCAATTTCAACTATCTTACCGATGAGGTAGCTTATTGGAAGACTATCAATGAATATGGTAACTACGAAGGGTTAGAGTACGTATGGGCATATAATTATAGTGCCATCGGTCATGCAAATGAAGCCTTAGAAGCCATCGCTAAATTGGGGAATGAGAGTAGTCTGAACCCTGCTAAGGGAGAAGCGTTATTGGCCAGAGCTTATGGTCATTTTGAATTAGTAAATACTTTCTGTAAGGCATATAATCCTACTACAAGTAGTACAGACTTAGGGATTCCCTATGCCCTCACTTCAGAGACAAAACTTAATCCTCAATATGGTAGAAGTACTGTAGCTCAAGTATATCAGAATATAGCTGCGGATATAGAAGCAGGTCTTCCCTTGATAGATGATAGTTACTATCAAATGCCTAAGTACCACTTCAACAAAAAGGCTGCTTATGCTTTTGCGGCTCGTTTTTATCTCTATTATCAACAGTGGCAAAAGGCCTTGGATGCAGCCAATGTAGTGCTTACCACCAATGATGCTACCACTAAGAACCTTGTCCGTGAATGGTTGGACTTCAGGGATGCCCAGAAGACAGGAACCCGCTCTATAACCGCCTATGCACAGGCCTATGCTCGAGAAAGTGAAGTGGCAAACCTCATGCTACAGCCCGTGTATTCGCAACTCTCTACCAATTATTTTATAGAGACCAACCAGCGCTTTTCCCATGCCTATAGGGTATCCGAACAGGAAACACTCTCGACAACCAATCTTTGGGATGCCAATGCAGCATCAAAGAATAATGGCTATGAGTTCTACTGGTTTATGCCCTTTACCTCGCGTGCTGACCTTAGAGATATAGTATTGCAATCTAAGTTCCCTACCTTCAAGGATGGTTCCTATACTCGTACTATCTTGGTGCCTTTCACTACCGATGAAACTCTTTTGGTACGAGCTGAAGCTAAAATCATGCTCAATCAGTTGGATAGCGCGGTGACTGACCTTAATATATGGACATCAAAGTATGTACGTGGGACAGTCAATAGCAATCCTAATGGGAATACCTTTACTAAAGCACAGATTATAGCTTTCTATAACAATCTTGCTTATAGCCAAAGTACCCCCAGTGGTGCCACTCAGAAGAAAAGACTG
>CAJZFM010000273.1 GCA_915070235.1 uncultured Capnocytophaga sp.
CGGCTTTTTCAATATATTGTTCCTTCTCTAAGAAAGTCTTGATACGGTCGAGCCATTTGGTTTCCATAGCATTGAAGCTATGTGTCTGTTTGAGCTTTTCAAAAGCATTGTCCAAGCGAATTTTATAATCCACTAGGGCACTGCCCAAGGCTAAGGTGCGTATCATACCAATGAGGTCGGCGGTAATCTCTACATTCTTGGCATTGTTCCACGCTTGGTTCAGCTCTTTCAGGGTATAGCCCTCTTGCGCCATTTCTAGGTAAAGACGCTTGAGGTCACTACGAGTAAGCTCCGAAGGGCGTGTACAGAGCAGGTTCAGGGCGGTGAGCTTATTGCGATTCTCGGCTATATAGGCTGAGAACTGTTCTATATAGTCCCCTGGGCGTTGTTGGGTTTTGCCATAGCCTACATAGTGTTCGCGAACCTCATCTGGCTTGTCACTGATATATTTGTACTTTACTGTCTTAGCTTGAGAATGGAACAGGCATGCAATCGATTTTATGTTTTCTCTGACAAAAGACTTTACTTCTTCGGAGGGTGTGTTTTTAAGAGTGGTTAAAAAATCCTTGGGAGACACGCCTTGACTTAGGCTACAGAAATAGTCGAAATCCTGCTGGCTAATATTCTTTGCGCGTCGTTGCAATCGGCCTAAGAGCTGTTGGGTATATTTGGCAATTAGCTCAAGGTCTTCGGTATGTTCAAAGCCATTGATGATATCTTCTAAGGTAGTGCTGGGATTCACCACAATAGGCGCCATTTCAGAGACTTTTGTAAAGAAATCAAAGACACCCACGGGGTCATATACATCAAAATATTCCTTGTTTATCTTAGGACAAAGGCGGGTAGCGCGTCCGATCATCTGCTCGAAAAGAATACGTGATTTCACCAAACGCATGAATACCAAAGTGGTGATTTCAGGGACATCTACCCCTGTGGTAAGTAGGTCTACGGTTACCACTATATTGGGATAAGTATCGTTTTTAAACTTATTAACCGCCTCTTCTACTCGCTTTTTATCTCCTATGCTACCTGTTATCTTTTGGATAGCATCGTTATCTACCCCTTGTTCGGTATAGATTTCTTTAAGGATCTTCACCACAAGATCGGCATGGGCATCATCTACGGCAAAAATAAGGGTCTTTCCTTCGCCAGTAGGGTCTAAGAATTGAGAGATTTCCTCCAATACAGCACGGTTAAACCCTTCTACGATGATATTTCGGTTGAATTGTTCTACCTCAAAGTTCAGTTCGTCAGGTATTTCTGACAAATCTATCACCTCGTTTTTCTCAGCATCATATACCTGTACAGTTTCTCCTTTAGCAAAGTGAATCCCTTCTATACGCTGTTGGGTAAAAATATGGTGAGGAAGGTTATAATCTACTAAAAATCCGTCCAAAACAGCTTCGCGATAAGAATACTCAAAGACAGGTTTGCCAAAGAGTTGGGTAGTGTGTAGGGCAGGGGTAGCAGTAACCGCTATTTTCACCGCATCGAAATAGTCTATAACCATGGTATATTTGCTGGTGAAATCGTCTTGATCGCGGAAAGCAAATTCATCTTCACTCATCTCTTTATCAAGGATATAACCACGGTGTGCCTCATCTACGATTACCAAGTCGTAATCAGATACAGTTGGTATTTGCTCTCCTTCATTATAGAGAATACGCCTGACCATAGCCTGCACAGTACTGAGTTGTATTTTGGTTTCTTTCTCTATTGTTTTCTCACTCAGTGAGTTAATAGGATAGATGTTATAGAGAGTCTGTAGGTCTTCTAGTTTTACATCCTTGAACACATCAAGCGCCTGCTTTCCTAAGACATTGCGATCAACTAAGAACAAGATACGCTTAAAGCGTTTGGCAGCCAAAAAGCGATAGATCATTGCCAGTAGGGTACGCGTTTTTCCTGTCCCTGTGGCCATAGAGAGGAGCACCGAGCGATGAGCGTCGGCTAAGGCTTTTTCGGTAGCTTCTACGGCGCGGATTTGGTAGGGACGTAGGTTGAGTCCGTTGGGGTCTCTCAGTAGGTCGTAAGGGGTTTGCGCAAGGCTTTGAGTGGCACGCTCTATATCTTGTGCCAAGTCCTCCAAGAGGCCTTGAGGACTTTTCCAGTGTTGTAGTGCTTTGGGAATATTTTCCTCACGGCGCACGTCCAAAAACCAAATACCAGATTTGGTTTCTATCTGTTTGAGGTATCGCCGTCCGTTAGTGGAAAAAAGAAATGGTACCTGATAGTCACCCCATGTTCCAATGAGATAGCAGGCATGTTCTTTTTTGATATGAGTGGCGTAGTCCTTGCATTGGTTGGAGAGGATACTTGAAATATCTTTGTGTTTTGCTTTGGCCTCTACAATACCTACCAACTGCAACCCCGCAAAAAGGGCGTAGTCGGCAAAACCTTTGTCAGTAGGCCATTCGGCAATAGCAAGGTTTTTCCCCTTCTGTGGGCGGGTACCTTTGCTATAACGTAAGAGTTCTGTGTCGGCCTGCCAGCCTGCTTCACACAACTGAGCGTCAATGAGTTTTCGTGTTTCGGCCTCTGAAAGCTGAAGATCCTTTGCGTATTGTAGGGTGCGGCGTGCACGCTCTTTTTGAGCGTTTATAAACTCTTTGGTCTGGGCAGCTTCCCAATAACTCTGTTGCTTTTGTAGCTCAATGAGCTGCTCGGTAAGGGCTTTGATCTGCTGCTCTTGGGCTTCCTTCTCGGCTTGTAGGTCGGCAACATTGGGTATATCCTCCTCTTTGGGCATGACAAAGGTATGCCCTCCGGTTCCCTCCCCATAACTCAAGGCATACCACTGAGCCAGATGGTAGGCCATTTGCAAGTTTGTTTTAGCAGAGGTAACCGAGTCAAAGCCAGCATGAACGGCTTCATTCCCTCGCTGTCGTAATTGGTTAAGAATACTACCTAACTGGTGTTCTATAATTCCTTCCCGCTTAAGGACACTGATTCTATTGGCCTGATTGTTTTCATAAGGCAGGGCAATATGTTCTATTTGAAAGACCTCATTGACCATAACTTCAGCAAATTGGCGTAGCTTCATCAAGCAGCCATTGGGGTCGGTATATAGGTAAGTCTCTGCCAAATAAGCAATACGATAGAGTAGGAGGGGTTCAATATCTTTTAGAAATT
>CAJZFM010000274.1 GCA_915070235.1 uncultured Capnocytophaga sp.
CAGCGGGTACCTGTGGTGAGTGCCCATTTTGACAAAGTGGAATTTACCGCCCACAAGCGCGAGTTTGTAACCCACACTGGTTACTTGGGCGGCAAACGTATCTCAGTGGTTTCCACAGGAATAGGCCCTGATAACATCGATATTGTTCTAAGCGAACTAGATGCACTCTTCAATATTGACTTCAAGCAAAGAGCCCCCAAGGAAGTACATACGCCCTTAACTTTCATTCGCTTGGGAACCTCAGGGAGTCTGCAAGCGGATATTCCCGTAGATAGCATTGTTCTTTCCGCTTTTGGCCTAGGTATGGACAACATGCTACACTCCTACAAAGACAGCCCCAAGGTGCGTGAAAGGGCTATGGAAGAAGCCTTTATCTCCCATACACAATGGCTCATGGACAAAGGGCATCCCTATATCGTAAAAGGAAGCGAGACGCTCCTTGAAAAGCTATACACCCCTGCCGTATTCAAGGGGATTACAGGTACCGCTCCAGGGTTCTATGGCCCACAGGGAAGGAAACTGCGCCTTGTCCCCCAAGACGAACAACTCAATGAGAAATTAGCTTCTTATACCTTTGAAGGGCATCGCATTACCAATATGGAGATGGAAACCGCCGCTATCTATGGCCTCAGCAGGCTCTTAGGCCACCAAGCACTATCTATGAACGCTATTATCGCCAACCGCCCCTTAGGTACGTTCTCCGCCGATACTGGAAAGGCCGTGGAGAAACTTATACAATATGCACTCTCTATAGTGACAAGTGACTAATAAAAAAATCCTCACCATGGTGAGGATTTTTACTTAAAACTAACTGATTTCTAATGAGGTTAAAACAACTGATATAAAAACACTAAAAAAGAACTTGCTCATTAGAAAAAACGTAATGGAAATGAAATACTAAAAACATTCCTTTACAGGCGGACTTTTACATCCAAACAACAACAGTGCAAAGATATAACTTTTTTCCGAATAAACAAGCATTATTTTTAATTATTTTAAATAAAAGTTTTTATATCTTGATTATCAGATGGTTACCATAATTTGTATAGCCTGTAACTCCTACCCATAATTGAATGTAGATTCAATATAAGTATGCGTGAAAACCAAAAAATATTTTTATTTTCCCCTAAGATATTGTACTTTTGCACTTAGAAGTGATTACAGCAGATGAAAAGACTTGATTTTTTAGATTTTCTCAAGAGTTACGCCTTTGTTATTGGGGTAATGAAGTCCTTTGCTATACTCTCCTGCGCTATAGCAGGGTGGTTGTTAGGCAATGTATCGGCGGGGCTTACTGCGGCTACGACCATTATCATGATTGCCCCCAGCGATATCCCCGGTAACCGCAAGCACCACTTAGGCGGGATTGTCATCGCTACCCTCTTTGTGGCTATTAGCTCCATATCGGTGAATTTCGTTCATGCCTATGGTTCGCTCTGGCAGCTGCTTACGGTCATGGCTATACTTACCTTTTGCTATGCTTATATCTCTCTCTATGGGGCAAGAGCGGCAATGGTCTCTATTGCTGGAATCTTCACACTCACCTTGGCCTTGGTGCGCCCTCTGGAAGGTATCCATATTCTCTACAATGCACTGTATATCTTTTTAGCAGGGGCTTGGTATATCTTTTTAGTTCGGGTACTGATGTGGATACGTCCGCGCCAATACAGCGAACAGCTCTTGGCTATGTGTATGACCCTTACCGCCAAATATTTGCAAACACGCGCCTTGCTCATTCGCGATACTGCTCACCGCGTGGCCAACAAGCAAGTACTCCTTTCCCTACAATCCTCCCTCAATGAGGAATATGAGAAGCTACGCGCAGTGCTGCTCGACTCCCGCTCCAAATCAGGTAAGACCAACTACCTACAGCGCCAGTTCCTCATCTTTATCGAGATGGTGGATATCTTTGAATTGGCTATTGCCAATCCTATCCCCTACGAAAAGGTGGATAAATATGCAGAGAAGGACGCTGTTTTCTTTGAGAAATACACGCATTTCTTAGAGGAAATCTCCCAGATACTCCTTAAAATGGCTGAGTATATAGGGGAAAGGAAGAAAGGCAGCTTCTCCATTAGTCTCAAGAGCCTTTTAGAAAAGCAATTGGAGTTCAAGCAGGCTTATATTTCTATCAGCCAAGAAGGATCTTTCTCCGAAGAACAGATGCTTTTGGAGAAAATGTACCACTATTTAGCCAAGCAAACCCAAAATATCTATAACGTACAGCAGATATTCAATAATTACTATACCCAAGAGGTGAGTTTTCGCGATGAGAAGAGTTACCGCCGCTTTGTCAGTGCCGACAACTACTCTATCAAGCGCTTAGCTGACCACTTTTCTTTTCAGTCGTCCTTCTTCCGACATGCCTTGCGCCTTGCCATTGTTACAGTCATTGGCTATCTGATTGGGGACGCCTTTAAGGTACAGAACCCCCACTGGATTCTCTTTACCGTGTATGTGATCATGCGCCCTGGTTATGGGCTGACCCTCAAGCGCTCCAAGGATAGGGCTTTGGGCACGCTCATCGGGGCAGGATTTGCTTTTGCCTTGGTCTATATCTGTCAGTTTGTCCTACACTTGGATCACGAGATTTACAAATATATCTATGGGCTAACCATTCTCATGAGTATGCCCTTTGGTTATGGGCTATTGCAGGAGAATTTCAGTATGAGTGCGATCTTCCTCACCCTATACATTGTCTTGGCCTATGCCCTTTTTGTTCCTGATGCGATGAGTGTGGTGCAATATCGTGTGGTGGATACTTTGATTGCCTTTGCTCTTTCGGTGAGTGCCAATTACCTGCTCTTCCCCTCTTGGGAGCATAAGAACTACAACCTGCTGATTGTCAAAAGTCTTAGAGCTAATTTGGGCTATACCAATGAGCTAATCAAGCGGGCAGACAACCCCGAAATCACCACTGAGTACAAGGTAGCTCGTAAGAAGGCTTTCTTAGCCTTGGCGAACCTGAATACGGGTTTACAGCGTATGCTCCAAGAGCCTAAGTCTCAGCGGAAGAACTACACTGTCTGCAACGAAATACAGGTACTTCAGCAGGATTTTCTTTCCTGTGTAGCGACCCTTAGCACCCAGCTCAGTGAGACGCCCTCCCCTATCGTCCG
>CAJZFM010000275.1 GCA_915070235.1 uncultured Capnocytophaga sp.
AGAGTGAAGAGTGAAAAATGAAAAGTGAACAAATAGTGTGTCATGAAGAGATTAAAGGAGAGATTTGTAAAAGTATTCAAAGCGGAGTTTCTCGTAGGGAAGGATTCGCTAAGGAACTGGATAACGATACTACTGGTGCTATTGTTGGGAATCATCATGATCTATAGTGGGCACTTGATAGACCAAAAGATATACACTATAGCGAAATTGGAAACAGAGGTGAAGGAGTTGCGTAGCGAGTTTGTAGATGTCCGTTCGCGCTTGCAGCAGGTCAAGTTGGAATCCTCTATACTGGGGGCGCTAAAGGATACAGGCCTGAAGCAATCACCCACCCCGCCTAACAAAATAAAGGTAATAGTCAAAGATGAGTAAAGAAATGCCCAAAGATAGAATTGTCAACCTACGCACCATACTGGTGGCGATAGGTTTGTTTGTCTTTGCCTTAGCGATTTCTTACAAACTTATTAATCTGTATTTCAATGGGGAGAAGTACCAAGAGCTGATAGAACAGAATACGATTAAGGAGTTTGTGATTGAGCCCAATCGTGGGAACTTGTATTCCGATGATGGGAGTCTTTTGGCCACTTCAATCACACGTTATGATATACACTTTGATACACAGACCCCGTCACAGAAGAACTTTAATGCGAACTTGCCCGCCTTGTGTGATTCATTGGGTAAGTTCTTTGGTCGTCCCGCAGCCCACTATAAGGAAGCGCTGACCAATGCTCGCAAGCGCAAGAACAAGTACTTTCTGATAGCCAAGGGGATAGGGTATGATGAGTGTGCGCGTATTCGCAAGTTTCCTCTTTTTTCCCTTGGAGCCTATAAGGGAGGTATCGTAGTGGAAGGTAAGAGTTCGAGGGAATACCCATTAGGAGCCATAGCGCACCGTATTGTAGGGTATGAGCGTACCGATGGACAAGGAAATGTGTTCAAAGTAGGGCTGGAAGGAGCCTTTAGCAAATACCTCTCAGGGGTAGAAGGGCGACACCTTAAGCAAAAGATAGCCCAAGGACAGTGGAAGCCTATAGAAGACAGCAATGAGATAGACCCTAAGGACGGCTATGATGTAGTCTCCACCATCAATATTAACATACAAGATATAGCCCACCATGCACTGCTCAAGCAGTTGGAGACCTATCAGGCTGACCATGGTTGTGCGGTGGTTATGGAGGTAGCTACAGGCGAGATAAAGGCCATTTCCAACCTTGGACGTACTAAAGATGGTACCTATGCAGAGCGGTTTAACTATGCCTTGGGAGAGACCTATGAACCAGGTTCGGTATTTAAGACCGTATCGCTGGTGGTAGCCTTAGAAGAAGCTAAGATAGACACCACCTATACGGTAGATACCAAAAAGGGTATGATTTCATTCTATGGGCGACAGGTGTGGGATTCCAACCATAAGGGTTATGGGAAAATCAACCTATCAAAGGCGATGCAAGTCTCCTCCAACACGGCCATAGTACAAGCGATACACGATCTTTTTGGGAAAAATCCCAAGAAATTTGTAGATAAAATCAACAAGATGCACCTAAACCGCAAGTTGGGTATGGCTATTTCGGGAGAAGGAGAGCCTTTTGTACCTCAGCCTAACCAACGCGGATGGAGTGGGATAGCCCTTGAGTGGATGGCCTTTGGTTATGGCTTAGAGATGACCCCTTTGCAGGTATTGACTTTTTACAATGCCATAGCCAACAATGGAGTGATGCTCAAGCCCCGCATGATACGCGAGGTGAAGCAGTGGAACAAGTCCATACAGAAATTTGACCTTGAGATACTCAATAGTACCGTTTGTACCCAAGAGACCGTCACTAAGGTAAAGAAAGTATTGGAGAACACCGTAAAATATGGGACAGGGAAAAGCCTCTATTCGCCCCATTTCTCCATGGCAGGGAAGACAGGTACTGCCCAAAAGGATTATAAGGACAAGTCTAAGCTGGGGTATATCTCCTCCTTTGCAGGCTTTTTCCCAGCAGATAACCCTAAGTACTCCTGTATAGTGGTAATACATAATCCTGATAAGAAGATAGGGTACTATGGAGCCGATGTATCAGGGCCTGTATTTAAGAGTATTGCTCAGAAAATTTATACCAACTCTCTGCTGATAGACACAATAGGAGATATAGAGACCTCAACAGCAGAGGTAAATAAAGACTATGGGCGATACGATGAGATTATGAACAAATACAAGACCATCGTACCCAATGTAATAGGTATGGACGCTATGGATGCTATTGCTATTATGGAAAACTTAGGCCTTACGGTGAAAGTATCGGGTAGTGCCGCCAAAGTATCGGCACAGTCCATAGCAGGTGGGGAGTATATAGGAGGTAGAAAGACTATAAAATTGGATTTTAATTAGACCATGAAACTAAAAGAGCTATTAGAGAGTGTAGAAATAGTACAGATAATAGGAAATGAGCAAGTTGAAATAACAAATATTACACAAGACTCGCGGAAAATTATTGAAAATACGCTATTTTTTGCTGTAAAAGGAGCAAAAATAGATGGACATTCTTTCATAGAACAGGTAATAAAAGAAAAAGCGAGCGTCATTGTTTGTGAAAGGCTTCCTGAAGCTTGTCCTGAAGGGGTAACCTTTGTGCAAGTAGCCGATACTACTATAGCCATGGGGCAGATAGCAGCCAATTACTATGGGAGACCTTCGCAGAAGCTCCGATTGGTAGGTGTTACAGGTACCAATGGAAAGACAACGATAGCGACCCTTCTGTATCAGCTCTTTGCTCATCTGGGTTATAAGGTAGGGCTTATCTCAACCATAGCCAATTATATAAACGGGCAGCGTATAGAAACGCAAAATACCACTCCCGATGTGCTCACCCTTAACGAGCTGATGCAGCGAATGGTAACGGAGGGGGTAACTCACTGCTTTATGGAAGTGAGTTCGCACGGAGTGGCCATGCATAGGATAGAAGGGTTGCACTTTGCAGGAGGAATCTTTACCAACCTTACTCAAGACCATTTGGATTTTCATAAGACACTGGCCGACTATCGTGATACCAAGAAAAAGTTCTTTGACAGCTTAAGCAAAACCTCTTTTGCACTGACCAATATAGACGACAAGAACGGCAGCTATATGTTGCAGAACACC
>CAJZFM010000276.1 GCA_915070235.1 uncultured Capnocytophaga sp.
TGGTAGCGCAAGGCCTTGAGTGCTTCAGGGACAGTTTGGGTGGTAAGGTTACAGAACCCTCCACCTGTAGCCCCAGCCAAGTATTGGAGTTTGTCCCAATTGGTCACCAGCTGAGAGCTGACAACATGAACAGGGGCACGAAGCTCACCTATGAGTTTGTTCAGCTCAAAGGACTGTTCCCTGAAGTTGAATACCCCATCGGAGAAGAGTAAGTACTGGTCAGCTCCTTGAGGGAAGCGCATCGCCTGAGGGTCGGTAGCCCCATCATAGACTTGCTTTTGCAAGTATGTGCGTAGCTCCTGCCAATTGCCGTCTTTTACCTTGAAGGTAGCCACAGGAGAGGCGTAGATATGAAAGGAGCTAAGGCTTACCTCTACATTCTTCACCTGCTTGAAATACGCATCCAAGAGGGCATACTCCTTCTCAAAGTCTCTTTTTTGGCTAGAAGAAGAGCCATCCCAGAGGATACCCAAGTGCTTAGGCATTTCTCTTTCCTTCAGCTGTTGTTTTTCTAAGGCTATATTCCCATAGAGATAGCTATCGGTTCCTTGGGTAGCGGTCAGCAGCTGAGGTTTGTCTATCTTAGGGAAGGTCAGCCCGATATTTTGGTCTAAGGTATAGTTGTCTTTCTTTACCTCACTGATATAGCTATTGCGGCTTTGTTCGAAATTGAGTTGTAGTGTATTTTCTATATCCGCTTTGACCATACGCGAAACCACTTCGGTACGTAGCTTAAAGTGCTTGAGCTTCACTCCAGAGGCGATGGGTAGGAAATAGAAATCCCGTCCGTCCCTTTGGGAGAGTTCTTGCTCGAAGGCGATGAGGATTTTACGTACCCCTTGGGCAGGCATAGGATATACACGAGCGCGGAAGTTGTTACCTTCGGTTTTTTCCAAAAGCCCAGGGTCTACATTGCGCCGTGCGATATCCTCAAAGGCTTGGCGCCCTAAGGCCTTATCCACGACTACCCCCTCGCGGAGCTTACCGTCGATATCTAAGGCAAAGCGAGAGACCTCTTGGCCATTGGATAGGGGAAACTCAAACTCGCCTTCCATCACCCTATCATTGGGGTTGTAGAAGGTCATTTCCATAGTGGTTACAGCCGTTTGTCCCATGACCAATATATCCATGGAGAGCTCTTGTAATTGCATGGGGTTGGCATTGTACTGACCCCTGACCTTCACTTCGGGCAGGACAGTTTTTTGAGCCATAGCACCTCCTACTGAGGCAAGGAGGGCTATGGAGGTTATTAAATTTTTCATAAATTCATTGTTTATTTTGGACGAATGGTTATTATTTTAAGGACGAATTATAATTACCTTAAAGTGCAAATTGCTACTTGCCCCTACTAAAATTCAAAACTTCCCACATCTATGACTTCTCTTTGGTTAGAGAGGCGTACAGTGGTTTCTTGTTTTTTCTCTTGAGGGGTGCCGTAGTGGGTAAAGAAAGTGATACGGAGGCTTACGGGCAGTAGCTGCTTTTGGGAGCGATTGCCGTAGTAATTCACTTCTATTTTGTAATTACCCTTAGAAGCTTTCTTGAGCATAAATTCCTCAGGACCATAGCCGCCGGTTACATCTTGGCTTATGATACCGCCTAAGTAGGTCTGCCTGTGTCCATAATAGCATCTTTCTTCTTCGGGGTCGGTAACCCACAAGTCCATATCGGAGTTGTCGGTATCCCAAGTGAGTACTACGCGGATATCCACGGGTTCTTTTTTGAGCAAACGCTTGTCAATAAAGGAAGTGCGGAGACCTTTTTGGGTATTTACAATGTTGTTGATCTCGTTCATGGCGATTAGCTGTACATCTCTGAAGCGCTGATCCCAACGACGTTCCACTACTTTGTAAAGGGTCTCTATCGCCTGCTGGTATTCCCCTGCTTGGGCTAAGGCCAATCCCAAATCGCGATAAGATTGGGGTTCTTCCTCACGGATGGCTACCACCTTGCGGCTAATGGACACTGCCTCTGGGAAGGCCTTGTAAGCACTGAGTTTGTAAGCCAATACGCGGAGCAGCTGGGCATCCTCTAAGCTCAGTTCGGCCAAGTTGGACACCACCAATATGGCCTGCTCGGTATCTCCTTTTTTAAAGAAATAATCAGCCACATCTACATAGAAGGAAGGCGTTTGTCCATATTCCTTTTTGAGTTTGTAATAAGTCTCTACCGCTTTGGCAGGGTCGGCATATTCCATCACCTTTAGGTAGGGCGTATCAGGATTATAGTCATTGAGGGCTATTTTGGAGGTATTAGAAAGCTCACCACTACGATCTTCCGCCTCGCTTTCCTCTTCATCATTAAGAACTTGCGCAGTTTCTTTAGCTGCTTTTTTGTTCTGTCGTCTTTCTTTTCTGGAAGAGCGACTATAGCCGACTACCACCATTGCTTCAGCCAACTCGGCCTGATCCTCAATATTATCAGAAACAGAGCCAACACCACGTATAGCGAGCGTGGAGGAGTAAGCACGGGCATTTATACCAGCGGTACTCTCGTTGGAAGATTGATTAGCTGTATTCTTGACAGGTTGGGTACCTGCGATAGGGAAGGAGGTATTCCACCATTTGCTTTGTGCTTCGGAGAGTTTTACCACGTAGTCAAGGTGTTCTTTCTTTTCCTTATCCTTGTCTTGTTTTTCCTTATTGACAAGGCGTTCGTATTCCCTTTGGAGTTCCTTGGGAGGGGTAATCTGGTAACGCACATAGTCTGCTACGGTCTCCAGAACGATGAGAGAATTACCCTCGGTTACGATCCCATATTGGCGACCTACGGCATCAATATCCTTAGCCAAAGCACCTTCTCTTTGTAGCTGTGCAATCTTCTTTTCAGCCCATATACGGCGCAAAAGGGCAAACTCTCCTACGCCTGCGGTATTATCTTTGCTAAAAGTAAGCTCTTTTTCCACGATGACCTTGTCAGGGTAGCCCAAGGAGACCACTACGGTCGCCTCTTCGGAGCTTAGTTGCCCCGCAAAAGTGAAGTTTTCCCCTACCAAAGCCCCTTTCTGAGGATATAGGGCAGTTACATTTCCACTCTTTACTTTATAGCCTAAGAGTTGGAAAGACTGGTAGCGCAAGGCCTTGAGTGCTTCAGGGAGTGCTTGGGTAGTAAGGTTGAT
>CAJZFM010000277.1 GCA_915070235.1 uncultured Capnocytophaga sp.
CTGTAGGGGCATCGGGGCTTGTCTTGAGGTTGAATAGATAATGGTTCTCAGGGGTGGTGGTTTTGACCAATTGTTGTACTACCTTTCCGCTGGGGTCGGAGAAAGTGAGCTTGATAGGTAGGCTTTCGGGTAGCTTGTTAGCAAAGTCATTGAAGATGAAGCCCACAGAGATATTATCGCCAGGGCGCCATACCCCACGTTCGGTATAGATAAAGGCATTGCGGCCTTTTTCAAGCTCTAAGCCATCTACCTCGTACTTGCTCACCGATTGGGAAGAGCCGTCATCCACCTTGGCATAGGTAGTATTTTTGTCTTTTTGAGCGATGATAAAATAAGCACGCTTAGCGGTGGTAACTACCGCCTTTCCGTCGGAGGAGGTAGTGGCTTCTGCGATTTTTTGTTGCTGATAATCATAGAGTTCCACCTTAGCACCACTTACAGGAGCAGTGGTGAGCAGATTATTGACTACCACCATATAATCGTTGTTCTGACCGCGCTTAACCAGTACCCCTAAGTCAGTAGCCAAGATGTTGGTTTCTACATATTTTTCATAATAGTAGCTACTCTTACAAGGGTCATCTCTTTCGTCCCAGTTATAGTCGTCATAGTAATAGTCCTCATAATCGCTGGTGCTTTCTTCGCCTATAGGTAAGTTTTCTTCCTTGATAGGAGTCTTGTCGTCATTACAATTAAGGGCATATTCTTTTTTGAAGTCTATCTTGACACGGTAGATAGCCCCAGGCTCAGGAGAGATGAGCTTGGAGAGGTCTATGGCATGGGTACTCCACTTGGAGAGCGAGCCATTGCCAAGCCCACGGATAGGTATCACCTTGCGGGCGATGGTGGCTCCTACACGGCGTAAGCTATAGCTTCCGCCGAGGTTGTTCTCCTGCAAGAACTGTAAGATGTTGTTCTGATAGATTTTCATCACGCTCACCTCTACCGCTTTGAGGTTGATAGTCTGGAAATTCACCTTTAGGTTTTGGGAGCTAGGCAATATAGTACCATTGCGAACAAAGCGTACTTCAGGTTTGATAGGGTCAAATTCCATTTTGCCTGTATAGTCATAGGTCATACGCTCACCATATTGGCTTCTGATACCTTGGAAAGCCTTGATGGTGATTTCTTTCTCAAAATTTTCATCGGCATAGAGCTTGAGGGTGTTACCAGAGATGGAGTATCTGAGATCTCCTTTGTATTCAGGTACAGTAACCAGTCCCCTAAGGTCTTGTTTCTTATCCAAGGGGGCAGAGAAAGTCATGCTGAAAGAATTGTGTTCGCCTTCATTCTGAAGGAGTTGCACCACACCAAACTGGTTGCTGGTAGGAATCGTTAGAGCACTCTCCCCCTTGCTTTCTATATCATAGCGATCGCCATCCCACCAAATGCGAAGGGTCTGTTGTTTGTCCTTGGGAGTAGGGATACTATCCACGATGAAAGCAATCTGAGTAGCACTCTCGGTTGCCTGTGGTTTTATACGAAGGTTTTCTCCATCAATAGTAGCGGAAACCAACTCAGGGAGCATCTCAGGGGAGATGTTGTCGCTGGCTTCCAGATAAGCATTGAGGAAATAATAGTCTCGGCTATAGGACTGTAGATCACGTATATCGACCTCAAAGAGGAGACTTTGGGTACGTACATGGAAGTAGAAACTTTTTAAGTCCTTCTTCACATCAAAGAGCTTATCCAAGTGTAGTGTAACGGCATATTCCTTATTGTGCTCTAAGGATTCGTTGGGGACAAACTTGAGCAAGCTACCCTCAAAAATCACCTTACCCTCCACCGCAGGGGAGAGTTCAAAGAGCTTAGAGGTATCCAAATCCTTGATTTTATCTTCACTGATAGCCTCAGTGAGGATTACCTCAATAGGGCCATTGGCAGGGATAGTTCCTGCACTGAAGCCTGTAATATACTCTCTAAAGAGAGCAGGGTTGCTATCCTTTTGTCCGCTATTTTTGGAACAGGCCACCAATAGGAGACAAGCCATAAGGTAGGAAAAAATGTTCTTCATAATGCTATATTTAGTAATGTGCCTGGGAACACACCTATTCATTCCGCAAATTTAAATATAATTTTGTAATTATACAAGTGTTATCGTGGAAAATTATAGAAAAAAATTCTTAGGCCTTAAAAATAGGAAAGAAGCACTCCCTTTAGGAAGCGCTTCTTTCTTATTATGGATATATAGTAAGGCCTAACGCTTGATCACCCAATCGCCTCTTTCTAAGAGAGGGAGGGCTTGCTTGTATTTCATTTCTTTGGTCTCTCCATTGAGGATATTCTGAATGGTAACCTTGTCATTACGGCCTATTTTAGGTTGGTCACGTACGATAGGTTCGGTTACTTGTGGGGCAGGGGAGGCCTGCTGACCTGCTTCACGGTTTCTCTGAGCTAGTTCGTCGGAATTGAGTACTTCCTCCTTGCTTGTCTGCAACTGCTCAGGAGCGCGTCTTACCTCATGAGCTTCCTGTACAGGGGGAGCCGCCTGTGGCAGATGCGCGTGGAATAGGAAGGCAACAATTTCCTTATTGACCCTATCGACCATATCCTTAAAGAGGTTGTAAGCCTCAAACTTATAGATAAGTAAGGGGTCTTTCTGCTCGTGAGTGGCTAGCTGAACGGATTGTTTGAGTTCGTCCATCTGGCGTAGGTGTGTTTTCCACGCATCGTCTATGATAGCCAAGGAGATATTTTTCTCAAAATCTACAATAATTTGCTTTCCTTGACTTTCGTAGGCCTCCTTAAGGTCAGTGGTGATGTTTAGTCCTTTTTGTCCGTCGGTGAAAGGCACTACAATACGCTCAAACTGGTTGCTCTGATCCTCATACACACTCTTGATGACAGGGTAAGCAATAGCAGCATTGGCCTCGCTGCGTGCCTTGTAGAGGGCGAGCAGATCAGGATAAATGCTCTTGAGTAGCTCCTTGGTAGGCTTTCTATGGAAGTCCTCTTCGGAGACTTTAGGTTCTACACCAAAGTATTTAAAGTGTTCGTATTCGAAGTTTTTGTAATCATTGCCAGGCTTGTTGCTCTCTAGGATAGTCTCAAGGGTATCATAGATAATATTGGCAATATCCACCTGAAGGCGTTCTCCGTAGAGGGCGTGGCGGCGG
>CAJZFM010000278.1 GCA_915070235.1 uncultured Capnocytophaga sp.
AAAATTATAAAAATAAATAAAGTATCATCTTTTTTCTAAAATATGCGTCATTCCTTGCTCCACAATATGCTTTATATGTTCGTCTTCAAGCGAGTAATAAACAACTTTACCTTCTTTCCTGTGTTTTACAAACCTCCCCTGTTTTAATACCCGAAGCTGATGTGAGATAGCAGATTGTGTCATTTTCAAGAGATTTGCAATATCATAAACGCACATTTCCTCATGAAACAACGCACTTAATATCCTCATTCTAGTCGTATCTCCTAATATCTTAAAAAAATCCGCCAAATCATAGATAACTTCCTCTTTAGGCATCAATTTTTCTACTTTTTCCACAATTTCTTCTATGCTTTCGTTCTCATAATCAATTTCCAAAGGTGGTTTTATACGCATTATCTGTTGGATTCCTTTTTTCTTGACCGTAACTCCTTTTTTGTCAAACGAACGGCGGAATCCATCAATGACAATGGGCACTACAATAGGTTGATAGGTTTTTATCAGATGAGCGGTTCCCTTTCGAATGGGTTTCCAAGGAGAAGTTGTTCCCTGTGGGAAAGTGATAAGCCAGCCATCAGAAAGCGCGATTCCTATATTCTTAATATCATCTGGATTTACCTCTCGATGGATTTCCTTTCCTTTCTCTCTCCAAGTACGGCTCACTTGTACAGCACCTACATAGGCTAATATTTTGGGTAATAAGCCGGCGTGCATTGTCTCAGAAGCAGCGACATAATATATGTTCAATTTGGGTCTCCAGACATAACCTATATTTTTTAGAGAATTGACTCTCCCTTTAAGGCTTGCGTTGAATACGTGGTACATTGCGATAACATCAGCAAAGTAGGTCTGGTGATTGGAGATAAATAGTACGCCTCTTTTAGGAAGGGAGCGAATAATTTCAGAGCCTTCTATATGTAGGTTGTTAAAACCCCGATAACGCCGATGGGTAAGCATTCCTAGAGTGCGAATAATCAGTTTTTTTATCCATAGAGCGTGACCAAAAGGGTCTTGCTTCCAAAGTTTTAGTTTTGACATTGTTCTGTTGTTTTATTCTCGAATCCAGTGTTCAGGGTTGAGCTTATTGGTATTTTTATACACAAAGAATTTCATTTCAGTTTTTCCTTCACTATCGGTAAATATACGCCCTAAAGGGGTTTTTGGGAATACTTTCTGCCCTTTGCTTACGAATACCTCAATGAGGTTATAGTAAATAGTAATAAAGTTACCGTGCCTTACCTGTACAGCTTTATTTCCTCCTGGGACAGAAATAACGGCAGATACTTCCCCATTGAATACACAGCGAGCTTCAGAACCTCTTGGAGCAACCAAGGTGATACCATTATTGTAATGCTTAAGGTCAGGATATACAGGGTCATCATAGGTACCAAAGCCTTGGGACTTGTACCCACGCTCAATCGGCCAAATGAGTTTGCCTTTGTTGGCTTCAAAGTCCGAGGAGAGCGCTTGCCCTTCTGGGGTGAGGTCAAAGACCTTATCACTGCTTGTCTTGCCTGAGGAGGTGCCTGTGGTGGTAGTCTTGCCTTTGCCTTTTTTGTTGGCCTCGGCTATGGCCAAGCGGATCAATCGGTCTATTTCTCTGTCTATATTATTGGCTTGTGCCTGCTTTTTCTTTATCTCATTGGCATATTCGCTCTCTTTCTTTTTGATAGAGGCCACTAAACTTTCCTGTGTTTTGCGCTCTTGGGAGAGGCGCTCTTGCTCTTTTTGGTTATCCTCTACGATTTTGCGCTGATGGTTGTACTGGGCAGAAAGTGAATCGGTAAGCTGCTGCATGAGCGTATTTTTCTCTTGTATCTCCTGGGCTTGTTGCTTTCTGTATTGGCTATATTGTTGCAAATACTTCAATCGCTTGTAGCCCTGAGCAAAACTCTCTGAGGTCAGCAGCAAAAGCCAACGGCTTTGGGGCGAACGTGTTTTGTAGGACTGTTCGATCACTGCGGCATAGTTCTTCTTCAGTAGCTCCAACTCTTTTTTAAGGCTGGCTATCTGGCTTTGGTTCTCATTGATCTGCTGGGAGAGCAGGTTGGCCTGATGGTTAGTTACACGAATCAGCTGGGTACGTGCGGAAATCTTTTCACTGATCTCCTCTATTTGAGTAGCCAAGCTCTTGCGCTCCTGTGCTTGTTGGGAACGCAGGGCGGACATCTCTCGGATTTGCTCCAAGAGGGCTTTCTTCTGTCGCTCCAGTTGTTTTTGCTTTTGGGAGGTCTGGGCAAAAACGCCTGTAAATGAGGTGATGAGTATGAATAAGAGAATACGATGCATTAGGGTTGGAGGGTTAAGGGTTGGTAACCAGCAGGTACAGTATAAGGGAATTTAACAGATACATTGCGCTGTAAGTTGCTAAGTTGCAAGTTTAGCTGTACCTGCTCCCCTCCCTGACTGCCTTGTAGCAATAGGGAGAGCGGGAAGAGCTGCCCCTCCACCGTCTGATATGTATAAGCAGCCGAGAGAGAACGCTCTTGCTGAGTTTTTCCCTCTTGTACAATCAGCAAACTATCCATTCTGAAAGCAGTATTTAGGAAGAAAGACAAATCCAATTCGTCCTTTCTAAGCGTCCCCTTGTAGAGTTCCCCATCAGGAGTGAAGGTTGTGTGTCGGTCACGGAAAAGCAATTGTCCTAAGAGCAAATTTTCCAAAGCCTCAAATCCAAGATGCACCCCTAAATATTTTTCCGAGATGGAATAATCCCCCTCAAAATATGTATTGTCCAGCTTATTATAGAACTGCACCTTTTCCTTGGTAATCAGCGCCTTGGCAATTCCTAAGGGCGCACTAAGCCAGATGATTTCCCCCTTTTTCATTCTAAAAGACAATGGGATAGCCTGCCCGATCTTACCAACCCTGGAATAAGAAACGGTCAGTGTTCCAGCCAGTGTCTCAAAAGCGGGGAAAGTCTCTTGATGCTTTTCGAGAATTTCCTTTGTCTTAAGACGGCTATCGGCAGTGCCTTGTGTATTAGTTATCTTAGTTGTGCGACAGCTTGTTAAAAGCACTGCCAAAAGTGTTATATACGCTAGTAATGATTTCATTGTGTTTTCTATTTTTAAAAGGGTAAAATTACAATATTTTCCT
>CAJZFM010000279.1 GCA_915070235.1 uncultured Capnocytophaga sp.
TGATTTTTTTAGTTAAAATACTTTTTTAATCAAAGAAAAAAACGTAATATAGCCCTTGATTAGAGAAATGTAAATTTTCATGGAAACAGAATACTATACCCCTGAAGAAAGCAAAGAAATTGCCAAAAGATATAAAGACCTCTTACGTGAAAGCTATCAGACCCTTAGTGAAGAAGATAAGAAGCTGATTCGCAAGGCTTTTGATGTGGCTGTGGATGCGCATAAGGAGCAGCGCCGCAAGAGTGGAGAGCCTTATATATTCCACCCTATAGCAGTGGCTAAGATCGTAGCTTACAATATAGGCCTCGATGCGGTCTCTATTGCAGCAGCCTTGCTACACGATGTAGTGGAGGACACCCCTATTACGATAGAGGAAATCGCTCGAGATTTTGGAGATGTAATTGCTAAAATCGTAAAGGGACTTACCAAGATATCTGACCTTAGTCGTGATACCGATGTCTCTTTCCAAGCGGAGAACTTCCGTAAGATGCTCCTAACCCTCAATGATGATGTACGGGTCATTCTTATCAAAATAGCTGACCGTCTGCACAATATGCAGACCATGGATGCCATGCCCACTTACAAGCAGCAGAAAATAGCTTCCGAAACACTCTTTATCTATGCACCCTTGGCTCACCGAATTGGGCTGTATAATATCAAGACCGAGTTGGAGGATTTAGGACTTAAATACACCGAACCCGAACAATACTACGCAATTTTGGGTAAAATGGAAGAGTCCAAGGAGGAACAACTCCAGTATATCAAAGAGTTCTCCGAAACGGTGAAAGCAGCCTTGGACAAGGAGAAAGTGGATTATTATATCAAGGGACGACCTAAATCCATTTACTCTATTTATAAGAAGATGGTGGCCAAAAAAATTCCTTTTGAGGAGGTGTATGACAAGTTTGCCATTCGTATTATTTATAAGAGTACGCCTGAGAATGAGAAGTTTTTGGCTTGGAAAATCTATTCTATAGTCACCGATTATTTCCGTCCCAACCCTACGCGACTTAGGGATTGGCTTTCCTCACCTAAGAGTACGGGCTATGAGGCCTTGCATATTACTGTAGTAGGGCCTAAGAACAAATGGGTGGAGGTACAGATTCGCAGCGAGCGCATGCACGAGATTGCCGAGAAGGGCTATGCCGCACACTTCAAGTACAAACATGGTCAGCAGAATGAGCGCGGGATAGAACAGTGGCTTAACCGCTTGCAGGAGGTTTTGGAGGATAGTGAGGCCAATGCTGTAGAGTTTGTCCAAGAGTTCAAAATGAACCTCTATGCCGATGAGATATTTGTCTTTACCCCCAATGGAGAAATAAAATCCTTACCCAAAGGGGCAACTCCGCTGGATTTTGCCTTTAGTATCCATACTGAAGTGGGGATGCACACCCGTGGGGCTAAGGTCAACGGAAAGCTCGTTCCGCTAAACTACAAGCTCAGAAGTGGAGAACAGGTGGAGATTATCACCGCAGAGAATGCGTCACCCAATGCCAACTGGTTGGACTATGCCACCACCACCAGAGCCATAGCCAAGATCAAAGGCGCACTGAAGGAAAACCGCAAGAAAATAGCCGAAGAAGGAAAGGAAATACTAAGGCGCAAACTCAAGCAGCTCAAGGTAACATTGGACGAAAAGGTAACCAATGATATGGTAGCTTATTTCAAAACTAAAACAAGCCAAGATGTCTTCTACCAAATGGCCACGGGGGAGATTAACAACCAGATGCTCAAGAACTTTGTCTCCAGTAGGAGCACGGCTTCATCTTTCTTTAACTTCTTTAGGAAGAAACCTACTATTGCCATAGCACCTGAAAAGACCAAAGATACCCATGACTATGATATGATTGTCTTTGGAAAGGACGAACAGGTTTTGGATTATAGCTTTTCCAAGTGTTGTACCCCTATTCCAGGAGATGATATCTTTGGTTATATAGCCGTCAATGGTGGAAGTATCAAGGTACATAAGAAGGATTGTCCCAATGCGCTTTCCATGTTCTCCAACTATGCCTATAGGATTATTCCTGCCAAGTGGATAAAATCCACTGAGCGAGAGTATGAAACTTCTATCAAGATCATAGGGGTAGATAGGAAAGGCTTGGCCGCTGAGATTACCAACCTAATTTCCCATAAGGGAATAGGTATGAACAACATACAGCTCATGAGCAAGGGCGGTATCTTTGAGGGGGAAATTACTCTTTTGGTCTCCAATACTGAGGCTCTAAATTCCCTCTTAGATGGTTTGAAAAAGCTCAATGGAGTAGAGAAGGTATTTAGAGAATGATTAAATCAAAAAACATGGAACAGAAAATTAATGTACACTGGAGCTGGTTTACAAGAATAGTTACTATTTTGGTAAGTCTTGTTTTTGTAGGGATTGTATGGCGGGAGCTTAAGAACTTTTTGGCAGATTCACATAATTATGGGTCTTTGCTATATATCTTTATCTGTGTCCTTCTTCTTGTAGTATATGCTATCAATGCCCCTATTTCGGTGAGGCTGACCCCACAATACTTTGAGCTGAAAAAAATAGTCGGGCGGATAAGAATAGAATATACAGCTATTACTCATGTGGAGCGATATAAGCCTTCTTTTTGGGATCTGAGAGTCTTTGGTTCTGCTGGTTTTTTTGGTTATATAGGCTTTTTCCGAGGAGATGAGATAGGTAGCTATAAAGCTTTTATGGGAGATACAGGGCAAGCCTTTTTGATACGAACAGTACATGGAAATCTCTATGTATTCAGTACCGAAACTCCTGATAAGACTATAGAAGAATTAAAGAAAAGAATAATCAAATAACAAAAAAGGGAAAGATTTTTATTAGTTCTTTCCCTTTTTTATCTAAAAGCGCTTATTTACTGCGTTGGGCAGCTAAAATAATTGCATTGTAAGCATTTACTATCTTACCAGATTTGCTAAGTTCGGAGAAAAGCATGCGCTTGGCTTCACCTTCTTCTTCCTCGCCTCTACCTCCTACAAGTACTTCTTTTACAGTAGGGGTAAGTCCTGACTCCATAAGGATTTGCTTTACTTCACGAGCTTTTAGTTTAGGGAAGTAAGCACGGATAAGGGCAGCTACTCCAGCCACTTCGGG